>CAZLIW010000313.1:0-2528 GCA_964559325.1 uncultured Halanaerobium sp.
GTTGCCCCACCTGAAGAACCTTCTTCTTTTTCTTTTTTATCTTTTTTGTTTTTTGGTTTAGAGGAAGTAGATTTCTCAGGCTTATCCTCTTCAAGTTCTTTCAGACTTAGTCCAACTCTTTCCTGATCAGCATCGATATTAATTATCTTAGCTTCTCTTTCTTCACCCACAGTAACTACCTCATCAGCAGTTTTTACATGACGGTTAGAAAGCTGAGATATATGGATTAATCCTTCAATACCTTTTTCCACTTCCATAAAGGCACCAAAATCTACTATTTTTGTTATTTTTCCTTCTATTATTTCACCTTCATAGTGCTTTTCGGCAAATTCTTCCCATGGATCAGGTAGAAGCTGTTTTAATCCAAGAGAAATTCTTTCTTCTTCTTTGTTAACTCCAAGAACTTTTACTTCTACTTCTTCTCCTTCAGAAAGAACTTCAGAAGGATGTTCTATTCTGCCCCATGACATTTCTGAAATATGCAGCAGACCTTCAATTCCTCCAAGATCAATAAATGAACCAAAATCAACCAATTTAGTTACTTTACCCTGAATTGTCTGTCCTTCTTCTAAAGAATTAAGTGTTTCTTCTTTCTGTTCAGCTCTTTCTTCTTCAAGAACTTTCTTGGCAGATAAAACAACATTATTATTATCTCTTTCAACTTCAATCACTCTAAGTTTTAGAGTTTTGCCAACATATTCGCTCAAGTCATCAACATATCCGATAGCAACATGTGAAGCCGGAATAAATCCTCTTACTCCAACATCTACTACAAGACCACCCTTAACTTCTTTAGTAACTTCTGCTTCAATGATTTCATCATTTTCATGTGCCTCAACAATTTTTTCCCAGGCTTTTTCATAATCTGCCTGTTTTTTAGATAAAATCATATTTCCTTCATCATCTTCCAGAGTAAGTATAACAACTTCAATTTTCTCATCCATACTTAAAATATTATGTGCATCTTCAACAGGACGATGGCTCAAATGGCGCAGAGGAATAAATCCATCTGTTTTATAGTTAACATCAATATAAACCCCATTTTCATTTATTTCTACTACAGTTCCTTCTACTTTTTGTCCTTTTTTAAGATCTGCAATATCATTATCACTATATTTAAATTCACCCGCATCTTCAGTATCTGCTTCTTCTGTTTCTGCCGCTTCTACTGGTGCAGCCTCATTTGTTTCAGCTGATTCCTCTGCTGCTTCTACTGGTGCAGCTTCTTCTGTTTCTTCTGCTTCTTCTGAAGCTTCAATTGGAGCAGCTTCTTGTTTATCTTCACTAACCTCCTCTACCACTTTTTCCTCTTTTTCTTCTGCATTTTCAGTCGACTGTACTTCAAATTCTTTTTTTTCTTCGCTCATTAACTGAATAACCTCCCTTATTAACCAGTCTGGAGTTGAAGCTCCAGCTGTAATTCCAACTTTATTTTTTCCTTTCAACCAGTTTAAATCGATCTCACCGGCTGTTTCTATATGATAAGTAGGGGTTCCGGTAGCTGAACATATTTCTGCCAGCCTGTTAGTATTAGCACTATTTCGTCCCCCTATTACAAACATAATATCAACTTTTTGGGCCAGATCAGATGCTGACCTCTGTCTAATTTCTGTAGTATTACAAATAGTATTAAAAACTTTAAGTTCTTTTACTTTAATAATAACAGAACTAATTATATCTTTAAATGATTCAGGTGATTTTGTTGTTTGAGCAATAAAACCAACTTTTTTTTCAAGATTTTGCTCAGCAAAATCTTCCATACCATTTACGATAACTGCTTTTTTATCTGTAGCACCATATATACCTTTTACTTCTGGATGATCTTTATCACCATATATAAATGTCTGGTAACCTCCATCCACAAGTTCTTTAGCATATTTTTGAGCATTTTTTACAAATGGACAGGTAGCATCTATAATTTTTAATCCTTTTTCTTTAGCTTTTCTAATAATTTCTGGCTCTACTCCGTGTGAACGGATAATTACTATTCCAGAATCTATATCATCTAATGATTGGGCAACCTGTACATCCTTTTTTTGCAGTTTTTCTACAACCTGTGGGTTATGAATCAGCGGACCAAGTGTATAAACTGTCATATCATTATAATTATCGACAGCTTCCAGAACCATATCTATGGCTCTCTCAACTCCAAAACAAAAACCCGCTTCTTCTGCTGTAATAATCTCCAGAACCTTCACCTCCTTCCAACACGACAACAATAAAACCGAGAAATAAATATGACAAAAACACTAATTTATGCCTCTTAATAGTCTTTCTCTGTTTATAGATAAAATCCTTCCTTATTATCAAAAAAAAATGAAAAATTTAGACAAAATACTTCAAATTTCAACTTATAAATTAATTTGCTCAATGATTTTATCCATTATAATCTCTCCTGCTTCATCTCTTTCAGCCTCAGAAAGTTTTTTATTATAATAATCATCTAAAATAAAAGGTTTTCCTATATTTACTGTAACTTTTCCTTTTCTTTTAACATTTTTTATTCCTACAGGAACAATAGGTGCTTT
>CAZLIW010000314.1:0-2527 GCA_964559325.1 uncultured Halanaerobium sp.
AGTTCAGCCACTGAGAGTTTCCATATTTTTAGTATTTTACTAAAAATAATAGAAAATATTTAAATTTTAAATTTATAAATTTCATTTATAACAAAATCTCCTTTTTGTAACTCTAAAAATAATTTTGGAGAAATTCCTTTTTAAAAAGTAGTAAAAAAAATTTAATTCAAATGCTAAAATGATTCTGTATTTGTAAGCTAATCAATATCTAAAAAATTTTCGGCTGTTTCTTTATCCTGAAGATAATTTATATTAAAAAATAATTTTTTTAAGTCAAAAAAATTATCAAGCTCTTCTTCCTTAATAATTTTTATTCTGCTATTATTATAAATTGATTTTATTTTCAGATCACTGCTGTCAAGACTGGCCCTGATTTTATCCAGAAGTTTTCTGCTGTAAAATGCTGCCAGAGGCTCTAAATAACCATTATATTCTGAAACCATAATTTCATATTCATCCTGAATTGATTTTTTCTGCAGTATTTTTTCTAAAAAAGAAAAATAATTCTCATTCAAAAAAGGCATATCACATCCTGCCAGAAAATTATATTCTGTACTTGAATAATATAATCCTGTGTAGAGTCCGCCCAGCGGACCTTTGTTCTTTATTATATCCTCTCGAATTTCTGCATCTTCAATAAAATCGTAAATTTTTGGAGGACCGATAATAATAACATCATCAAAATGGCTGTCTAATTTGTTATATACATATTCAATTAGCGGCTTATTTTCAAAACTGAGAAGAGCTTTATTTTCTCCATAGCGGCTGCTTTCTCCCCCAGCAAGCAAAATAGCATTTATCTTCAATATCAATTCACTTCCCAAAATTAATTATATGTCACTCAACTTTTTAAGTGAATATAAACCATTTTTTTGGTTTAAAATAACGGTAAATTATTTGTGATTAAATTTTATTATACCATATTTTTTTTATGAAAACAGGATTAGGACAGCCAGAATAGAACTATCCTAATCAGTTATAGTTATATTTCACTTATGCCTTTTGTAATTTAACTGCTGTTACTTTTAATTCGGGAATTTTAGCTTCCGGGTCCAGTTCATCCAGCGTCAGACGGTTGGCAGGACTTTCTGCAAAATGGAAAGGCATAAATATTTGCCCTGATTGAACTGTTTCAACTATCTCAGCATTTGTTTCTATCTCTCCCCGACGTGAGGCTATTTTTACTCTGTCTCCATTTACAATTCCCATTTTTTCTGCATCATCTGCATTGATCTCCACATAAGCATCTGGTACATGTTCATCAATAGGTTGAGAATTTCTGGTCATAGTACCGGTATGATAATGATAGAGCATTCTTCCGGTCATCATAATAAACTCATATTCTTCATCTGTCTTTTCAACAGAAGGTATGTGGTGAGATGGATAAAATTTACCTTTACCTCTAATAAAACCACCTTTATGAAGATACTGTGTACCCTTATCTTCTCTGTCCCTGCAGGGCCACTGAATTTTTTCTTTATCCAGGCGGTCATAATGTACTCCACCATAAATAGGAGTTAATTCAGATATTTCTTCCATTATTTCTTCAGCAGAATTATAATTCATTTTATAACCCATTTTATTAGACAGTTCACAGATAATCTCCCAGTCTGCCTTTGCCTCTCCAGGAGCTTCAACTGCTTTATTGACTTTCTGTATTCTGCGGTCTGTATTGGTAAATGTACCATTTTTTTCAGCAAAACAGGCTGCAGGTAAAACAACATCTGCATATTCAGCAGTTTCTGTCATGAAAATATCCTGTACAACAAGAAATTCCACCTTTTCTAAAGCAGCTTCTATATGTTTCTGATCAGGATCTGACAGAGCGGGATTTTCTCCCATAATATAAAGAGCTTTAAGTTTATCTTCATCAATTGCTCTGAACATTTCTACTACTGTTAAACCTTCTTCATCAGAAAGACCTTCAACTCCCCAGGCTTTTTCAAATTTATCTTTCATTTCTGGATCAGTAACTGACTGATAGCCTGGATAAACATTTGCAAGTGCACCAAGGTCACATGCTCCCTGAACATTACTCTGACCTCTTAAAGGATTCACACCGGTTGATCTTCGGCCCACATTTGCAGTCAGCATTGCCAGTGATGTAATAGATGTTACATTTTCTGTTCCGGATTTGTGCTGTGTAATACCCATTGCATAGTAAATAGCTGATTTATCCTGAGATGCATATAATCGAGCCGCTTCTCTTATTGTATCAGCCGGAACACCAGTAATTTCTTCTGTTTTTTCAGGTGGGTAAAAACTGACAATTTCTTTTAGCTCTTCATAATTTTCAGTATGTTCCTCAATAAATTTCCTGTCCTCAAGACCTTCTTCAATTATCACATTCATCAAAGAATTTAATAATGCTATGTCAGTACCCGGTTTCTGCTGAATAACTATATCTGCATATTCAACAGGTTCAATACGGCGCGGATCGGCTACGATCAATTTAGTCCCATTTTTTACTGTTCTTTTCATTTTTGCTCCGATTACCGGATGATTTTCTGTTGGATTAGAACCAATT
>CAZLIW010000315.1:0-2517 GCA_964559325.1 uncultured Halanaerobium sp.
ACTGCAGGATTTTTAAAATAGTTAGTGAATAAATGTAAGTGCTTATAAAAATTGAACTTATTAATTATACTTTATTTGTATTTTTTAAAATATTTTTAATGAAGGATTAATTGTTTTTTTAGAGAACTATAAATTTAGAGTAAGATCAAATTAATTAATACCTAGGGTGAATAAATTGGCCAGATATTCAGATAATTTTATAGAAGAATTAAAATTTAGTGTCGATATTGTAGACATTGTTTCTGATTATTTGGAGCTTAAGAGTGCTGGAAATAGATTTAAAGGTCTCTGTCCTTTTCATAATGAAAAAACACCATCTTTTTTTGTAAATCCAGATAATAATTTTTATCATTGTTTTGGCTGTGGAGCGGGCGGAGATGTAATAAATTTTGTAATGGAAATTGAAAACATAACTTTTACAGAGGCTATTAAAATTTTAGCAGAAAAAGCTGGTATACAGCTGCCAAATTTGTCTGATAGAGAAAGAAAACTTTATCAGGAAAGAGAACAATTATTTGAAATAAATAAGACTGCAGCCAGGTTTTATAATTATTTGTTACTTGAAACAGAGTTAGGAGCTGATTCTTTAAAATATCTTAAAAATAGAGGATTTACTGAAGATGATATTGACCATTTTCAGCTTGGTTATGCTCCTGATGAATGGAAAGCGGTACTGTCATTTTTAAATAAAAGAGAATACAGTCTTGATATGATTCATAAGGCGGGTCTTATTTCAAAAGGAAAAAACAATTCCTTCTATGATAGATTTAGGAATAGAATAATTTTTCCTATATTTAATACCAGAGGTGAAGTTATAGCTTTTGGAGGCCGTGTTCTAACAGATTCTGAGCAGGGTGCTAAATATTTGAATTCGCCAGAGACAGCAATATTTAGCAAGAAAAAAAATCTTTATGGTTTAAATAGAGCAAAAAAATATATTAGAGAAGAACAGAGATGTATTATTATGGAAGGGTATACAGATGTAATTCAGGCTCATAAAAGAGGAATTAAAAATGCTGTTGCATCACTTGGTACTGCTTTTACAGATGATCAGGCAAAACTAATTAAAAGATATGCAGATCAGGCCCTGATCGCTTATGATTCAGATACAGCTGGAAACAAAGCAACTTTGCGGGGACTTGAAATTCTCAATAATCATGATATTGATGTAAAAGTTATAACTCTTCCTGAAGGATCTGACCCTGATGATATACTGCGCGAAAATAATCTGGAATTATTTAATGAGTATATAGATAGTGCAGAGAGTTTAGTAGATTTTAAAATTGATATGATTATTAAAGGCAGAAATTTAAATGATCCAGGTGTTAAAATAAAAACATTAAAAGAGGCCGCTGAGCTAATTAGTGGTATAGATAATGAAGTGGAAAAAGAAATTTATATTGAGAGAACTTCACAAAAAATGAATTTTGATAAAGATGTTTTAAATAAAGAAATCAAAATGCAGTCAAACAAGAGGAAAAGAAGGAATTCCAGCAGAAAAGAAGAAAAGGTAGATAAAAGAAGAAAAGTCAAAAAATCTGATATTGTAAGAATACAGGAACAGCTGCTGTCATATTTTATTACACATAAACATTTCCGCAGTAATCTGTCTCAAATGATTTCTGTTGATGATTTTTATGGTAAAGGAAAAGAGCTGGCAAAAATCATCTGGAATGGGCCATTTATAAGTGATTCAGTGAGTAATGATAAAGTGAAATCTGAACTTAATGAAGATCTTAAATCTTATTGGTCAGAGATTATAGTTAAACAAAAAAGTGGTTTAAATAAAAACAAACTCTTTAATCTGGCGAAATTTGTTGCAGAAAAAAATCTTGAGGTTAGTAAAAATGAAATCTGCAACAAACTTAATGACGGAAAAAATGATTTGCAAACTTTAAATCAGATGTTAAAAAAATTTCACAGTTTAAATTATCATAGTGAGAGGGGGGATTAATGTGGCTGATAAAAATGTAAGCCCTGCCAAAATTGATGAAGTTAAAGAGCTGCTCAGCCGCGGCAAAAAAGAAGGCGAATTGACTTATGAAGAAATTATGGATGCTTTAGAAGATATAGATCTGGATTCTGAAGATATAGAAAAGATATATGATATTTTTAATGAAATGAATATTAATATTGTTAGTGAAAGAAATGAACAGGAAGAGGAAGATGATGAAGATGACAGCGGTCTTGATTTAAGTGTTCCACAGGGAGTGGGGATTGATGATCCTGTTCGGATGTACTTAAAAGAAATAGGAAAAGTTGATCTTCTTACTGCAGAGGAAGAAGTTGAAATAGCCAAAAGAATGGAACAGGGTGATGAATCCGCAAAAAGAGAGCTGGTTGAAGCTAACTTGAGACTTGTTGTCAGTATTGCTAAAAAGTATGTAGGCCGTGGGATGCTGTTTTTGGACCTTATACAGGAAGGCAATTTGGGTCTTATGAAAGCGGTAGAAAAGTTTGACTATACAAAAGGTTATAAATTCAGCACTTATGCTACATGGTGGATAAGACAAGATC
>CAZLIW010000316.1:0-2515 GCA_964559325.1 uncultured Halanaerobium sp.
TATTCTTTAAGTAGAATTGTATCACAGCAATATCTGAGTGCAGAAGGTATATTTGGAGTTCCTGTGGGAGTAATTGTTAGTATTGTATTTTTATTTATAATATTCGGAAAATTTTTAGAGCTGAGTGGAGGCGGAGAATTTTTTATAGATTTGGCAGTTTCTATAGCTGGTACTTTAAAAGGTGGCCCAGCAAAAATAGCGATTTTATCTAGTGGACTTATGGGAACAATTAATGGATCAAGTCTTGCTAATGTAGCAACGACGGGCACATTTACAATACCATTAATGAAAAAAACAGGTTATGATCCTGATTTTGCAGGTTCAGTAGAGGCAACAGCTTCAACAGGTGGACAAATAATGCCTCCAATTATGGGAGCTGGGGCTTTTGTAATGGCTGAAATTACTGGAATTCCATATTTGACCATTATTAAAGCAGCAGCTATTCCAGCTTTATTGTATTTTTTTAGTGTATATATGAATGTACACTTTGAAGCCTGTTATCAAGACTTAGAAGGAATGAAAGAAGAAGATGTACCTAACACTTTAGACGTATTAAAAGAGGGGTATGTATTTATACTACCGGTTGTAGGTTTAATAGTCATTTTAGTTATGGGATATAGTCCAGCAAGATCGGCAATTGTGGGTATGATTTTATTGATATTTTCTAGTATGTTTAAAGAAGCTACCCGTATGTCATTTTCAGATATAATGAATGTATTGGAAGAAGCAGGGAAAACTATTGTTCCAATTATGATGGCTTGTGCCGCTGCTGGTATGATTGTAGGAACTGTAAATCAAACTGGGTTGGGAATAAAATTTTCATTGATAATTAGTGGAATGACCGGAGGATATGTAATTGTTGCTTTATTCCTTACTATGATAGCCTGTATAATTTTGGGTATGTCTTTACCTACAACAGCTAATTACATAGTTCAATCTGCAATAACAGCTCCTGCTTTAGTTGAATTAGGTATACCATTGATCGCTGCCCATCTATTTGTTTTTTATTATGGTATTTTTGCTGACATCACACCGCCAGTTTGTTTGGCGGCTTATACTGCTGCCAGTATAGCTGGTGGTGATCCTATAAAAACTGGTTTAAATGCGACTAGAAATGTAACTGTGAATTATATTATACCCTATCTATTTGTTTTCTTCCCAGCTTTAATAGGACGAGCAGCATTACCTGAAGTTGTCTGGACAGTAATTACTTCTATGCTGGCGGTAATAGCATTTAGTGCAGCATTCTCTAAGTTTTTATACACAGTATGTAATTTATTTGATAGATTTGCACTATTAATTGCCGGTTCATTATTAATAATGCCTGAGCCTATTAGTGATTTCATTGGTGGAGGAATATTATTATTTGTCTTTTTAAAACAATACAAGTTTGCAGGACAAGAAAGTGTGCAAAACGCATAATATAATTAATTTTTGGGGAGGTGATTACTCAGTAAAAAGATATATTTTAAATATCTTAGTAATATTCTGATTGTCTAAGAAGATTTTAAAAAGGAGGAAATTAATAATGTTAAAAAGAAAAGAATACTTATTGATTTTATTAATAGTTTTGGTTTCTATGGTAGTTAGTTCAGCAGTTATGGCTTCAGCTCCTTCTAGGATTTCAGTTTCTACAGGAGGTACAGGAGGTACATATTATCCTTTAGGAACAGCAATTGCTAACACTCTCCAAGAGCATTTAGATATTTATGCTACAGCAGAATCAACAGGTGGTTCAGTAGAAAATGCTAGATATTTGAATAGAGGAGAAACTGACATAGCATTTGTTGAATCTATAGTAGCAGATTGGGCATATAATTCAGGGAATATGTTTAAAGAGGATGAACCAGCAGAAAACATCAGAGGTTTTCTTTCACTGTATCCAAATGTTATGCAGACTATTGTAAAAACAGGTAGTGGGATTAATAGTTATGCGGATTTAAAAGGTAAAAGAGTTGCAGTAGGTGTAGCTGGAGGTTCCACTCCATTTAATATGGAAGTAGTTTTAGAAGCTTATGGAGTAGACTGGGATGAAATACAACCAGAATATTTAGGATATACACAGTCTATGGATTTATTAAAAGATGATCGAGTAGATGCTGTATTAGTTGATGCGGCTCCACCAAATGCATCAATTATGGATATTGAAGCTATGCATGATATTAAAATTCTAGAAATAGAAGAAGATAAAATTGCGAAAATTAACGAAAAATATCCGTTCTTTTCTCCACCGGTAGTTATTCCTGGAGGAACATATTCTTCTATAGAAGAAGATATAACTTCAACCGGTTCTGTTGCTTGTTTGTTTACAAGAGCAGAACTTCCAGAAGAATTTGTTTATAATTTGCTAAAAACTATTTTTGAAAATAGAAATGAAATAGTTTCTAAACATGAAGCTGGAAAAAGTATACAACTGGAATCATCATTAAATGCTATTTCAGTACCTATGCATCCAGGAGCACTTAAGTTTTATAAAGAAAAAGGTATTGTAGAATAAAGTATAAATACTGATCAA
>CAZLIW010000317.1:0-2490 GCA_964559325.1 uncultured Halanaerobium sp.
TTGTATCTATTTCTGTAACTTCATGTTTAAGTTTAACATCAACATTATATTTTTTCTTAAAACTTTCAGCTGTATTTACAATAACCTGTTTTCTCTCTGGAATTAAACCTGAAATATAATATGGAAGACCACATCCAGCATACGAAATATCATTTCCTTTATCAAAAAGAATTATCTCTGCATCAGGATCTACTCTTCTGGCTTTTGCAGCCGCACTGGTTCCGGCTGCAACTCCTCCAATTACAGCAATCCGCATTTTTACTCCCCCTTTAAATTTCCTTAAAATTATTTTCTACTACTTTAAATAATGTGTTGTTTACTGTATGCTCATCCGGATGAGAAATAGCTGCCAGGTTTTCAAAAGTTTTATCAAGTGAACGGCTGATAAACCCTGAAGGAAGATAACAGTCAAGTCCATCTACCATCAGCTCAAAATGCCTTACAGCAAGTTCAGCAGCAGTAGCTGCCTTAAAAGCACAGCTCCCCTTTGCTCCATCACAGTAAACACCACTGGTATCACTAATAAGATTATTAATACCTGCTTCTATTTTATCACTTTCGTCTGCCAAATATAGTAAAGCAGCCAACACACCGGGGGCAGCGGCATAAAAAAGTCCACACAAAGCTGAAAGCCTTCCCACATATATTTTAGAATAATGTCCTATCATATGAGCAAGCATAGTTGCTTTATATATATCTTCATCACTTATATCATCAAAAAATAGTTTGGCAGCGTGATATGTGACAAGGGAAATAAATATACCCTGATTACCGCTTCCAGATGATGCAAGTGCAGGTGATGCAGCCCCAGCCATTCTAGCTCCGGTTCCATCAGCAGCTTTGGCAGCTATTTCATTGACTTCATTAAAAAATTTACTGCTGCGGCAGCTGTTTCCTATCCCACATCCAGTTCCTTTTCGTCCAGCCTCTGCTATCTGGCTGTTTAACTTAAATCCGTCTTCCAATAATTGAAAGTGTTTTTGCGAAAACTCTTTTTCGATCAGATCAATCATATCACTTACACTCATTTTTTTTAGACTGCGGTCAATAAGTGATGCTTCTCCTTTTTCTTCATTATTATCATCATTTTGATAAAAAATTTCTTTATCTGTTTTAATATACTGAAGATCATCATGTTTACCTTTAATTAAAGCTTTTACTATATTGTCTGCCTCAACAACTGCCTCAACATGTACAGGTTTTTCTTCATCTAAAATTTCAAATTCTATTTTATCTAATATTTTTAAAGCATCTTCAAGCTTATCTTCCAGATCTGCCAGCACAGTTAACTTTCTCTGTAGAGGCTTATCTGCAAAGTATCCCAGTGCAGCTGCTACTTTGTTGCCAAAATAATTTTCTATACCCGGGAGACCGGTTGTCATACCGTTTTTATAAACAAAACCATCCATCTTTAGTAAAATTCTTTTAAGTTCCCCTTCTGAATATTTAGCAGCAGAAGCAACCGCAAAAGCTACTGCTCCTGGTTCAGTACACCCCTGTGCAGGAACAAGTTCAGTTTGTGCAAATAAGTCCAGTAATTTTTTCTGCAATATTTTCACCTCTATATTTTTTTAATTTAGAATTGTTCAATTATTAATACTATTCTTCATTGATACTTTATTTCCTTCCATGAATTTATATTAACGCATATGCTTTAATTAAGATATTTATCTTTTAAAAAACTAACTATAAGCTTATTTGCTCTGCTGCTAAGATCTAATATATCCTTATCTGTAAAATTCACTACATTTAAATCCAGCATCTGCATTTTTAAGTGTTCAATATCAAGCAAAATTTGTATATCTTTTTCATCCACTGTAAATCTCCTCCATAAATTTTATTACTAACTTATGTTGAAAGTCATACTATAGAAAATTATACCATTTAATACATATATTATCAAGTTATCATTTATATTTATGTTATAATTTTACATTTTTAAATAAATGAATGTTGACATATCAGTCATTATAAAAAACAGTTCTTTAATAATTAGTAAATAATATTTTTATAAAATAATACAAATAATATATATTTTAAATCCGATAAATCTGCAGAAAAATCAGAAGAAAAAAACTATATTTTTATCCTTGACGATACAGAAATCTTATGGTATTATTTTAAATGCAGTTAAAAATTTGCGCCCTCATCGTCTAGGGGTCCAGGACACCAGGTTTTCATCCTGGCGGCAGGGGTTCGAATCCCCTTGAGGGTGCCATTATATTGAGATTAAGACAGCTATTTAGCTGTCTTTTTTTATTTTAATACGGAAATTATGCCAATATTCTTATAGTATAAAGGATAAATTTCATTTCTGAAGAAATTAATAATATAGATAGATTTAACTTTTTACAGCAGGAGGAGGTTACAGTATGAAATCTACTGGTAATAAAAAGGATATTAAAAATTTGTTTTTTGAAAATCACCATACTGTCATGCTGATAATAAATTCTGCCACCAGCTGTATCATAAATGCAAATCCAGCTGCCG
>CAZLIW010000318.1:0-2487 GCA_964559325.1 uncultured Halanaerobium sp.
TACAAACATAATACCATTTGGTTCTTTCCCAACTGGTATTTCTTTTATTATTTCGTTTTTATTAATATCGAAGAGTATTACACAATCCTTTAATGCATTAGTAATATATAATAAATCTTTATTCACAAGTAAAAATAAAACTACAACCTGTGAAAATAATTCAAACGATATATTTGATTATATAATTTGTATGTTTATTATTAATATAATAAATAATAATGATTATATAAATTTAATTTCTGTAAATAAATTTTTATACATAACAAAATCCAGTTTTCCTTCTGGATATATACTTTGAAACAAAACTGAAAGTATTGGCCATAATATAAATATTAATACACTAAAAATTATTGAAATATACAATATTTTTGTAAAAATATGATTAAAAGAGGTATCTTGAATAGATACCTCTTTTATATTCAATTTATTTAGCATAATTATCCTGCCATTTTTGAACTATTTCCTCTCTCACTGCACCTGCCTTTTCAAAATCTATATCCATTACTTCGGCATTTTTAAAACCACTTAAAGCTTCAGGTGGCTCAATACCATCTCTTGTTGGAACTCTGGGACAGTATTTTTTAAGTATTTTTTGACCTTTAGCAGAAAGAGACCAATCAACAAATGTTTTGGCAGCTTCTAATTTTTCTGTTCCTTTTAATATAGCCATAGGAGCTGGCCACCAGGGCAATCCATCTTTAGGCATAATATTTACAACAGGATAACCTTCTTCTTTTAACTCAACACCTGTACCAGGTGATAAACCAACTATTACTTCTCCTAAAGCTGCCTTTTGAGGTGGCTCACTACCTCTTTTTGCATAATAAGGAATATTTTTATTTAACTTTTCAAAATAATTCCATCCTTTTTCTTCTCCCATATGTTGGATTAATCCAGAAAGAATAGTATAAGCAGTTCCAGAAATTGAAGGATTGGACATCATAATTTCTCCTCTGAACTCTTCCTGTGCAACATCTTCCCATGTTTGAGGAATCTCCAAACCATCTTCTTCACAGCGGTCGGTATTTACAATAAAATTCACTGTTACAAGTGAAACACCATACCAATAACCATCATCATCTTTGAATAAATCTCTAATATATTTTCCTTCAGGAGAAACATATTTTTGGAGTAGTCCTTCTTTTTTAGCTGCAATAAATGCATCAGATCCACCCCCAAACCAAATATCAGCAGAAGGATTTCCTTTTTCAGCCCGCAAACGAGCTAAAACTTCACCAGAAGACATGCCAATATAATTCACTTTAATTCCTGTATCTTCTTCAAATGCTGAAAAAATTTCATCTTTACCACCATAAGCTGCAAAAACATCAAGAGTAGTTTTGGCCATTGTTGTAATACTAACTGTAAAGATCATCAATAATACCATCAAAATAACAAAACTATTTTTACGCATCTAATTTCCTCCTTTATAGTTTGAGTTAATATAAATTATTCATCTAAAATAAACTGGCTTCATGTTCAACAAAACAATATTCTCCATCCTTATATTGAACTGGACTGTAATCTCTTTTTTGAAGAGAATCAATCAAATCATTAATATCCCTTATCTTTTTAGAAAAATATGTAGCATATTTACCTATATCTTTTACATTATGGGCATCACTCCCTCCGGTCATCTTAAAATTATTTTTTTTAGCTATATTATAAGCTTTCATATTATTTTCCAGTATTGTGTTACCATTGTAAACTTCAACTGCAGTTAAATTTAATTTTTTAATATTATCTCCAAGTGCTCTATTAAATCCATTAAAGAAACGATAAGGATGTGCTCCTATTGAAACGGCATCTTCTTTTGTTACCATTTCTAATAATTTGGTAACTTTAATGTATTTTCTAGGTAATTGATTCAATCCAAAAACTAAGACATCTCCTTTATTTGTCAAAATCTCTGCTCCTACAAAAATTTTGATATCATATTTTTTTTCAAGAAATTTTAAATAATCTTTTTCTTTTTTTATACCATAACTATCATGATCAGTGATACAAATACCATCAAGTCCAATATTTTTAGCTTTTTTTAGACCGGATTCTAAATTAATATTACTGCAGGAAGAATATTTGCCTGTATGTAAATGAAGATCAATTATCAAATTCACCCCCCCTTTTTATTTTAGTCTTTTAATATGTATATATAATTACAACTTTCACTAATATATTATAATACAAGCATAATTATAAATCAATAAAATTTATATAATATATAAGTTTTTATAATATATTATATAAATTCATTAAAGAATATTTTTGCCAAAAACTAACAGCTAGTATATATCAATCAGATATAAATATTTATAAAAATAAAAAAATAGACTGTAAAATTTCTCATACAGTCCATCAATAGTTAACATATTTTGTTGTTTTAAAATAGTATACAATATTACTTTAATTTATTTTTTGCATCTGAATTCCATATTATTTTTCTCCATTACTCCTGCATATTTATATTGGGAAGTTTAATATTTGGTT
>CAZLIW010000319.1:0-2486 GCA_964559325.1 uncultured Halanaerobium sp.
TTTTATACCTGTGCTGGCACAGAATAATTATATAAACTACCAGCTGAGTAAAAACAAAGATATAGCTGCCCGCGAAATGCAGGCAGCTGAAGGAGGAGGTGAATACATATTATATCTGCTAGAAAATGATTTAGAAGTTAAAAAAAATTTTAGTTTAACAGTTGATAAAGATTTTAGACTGGACTGCAGTTTTCGAAGTGATAATTTAGATGGAAGAGAAGTATACATATTTTTATGCAGAACCAATACTAAAAACTGCTGCCAGCTTACTCTGATAGTTAATAAAGAAGACCTTAAAATAATCGATAAAAAAATAACTAGAGGTGGTAAAAGTGTTTAAAAAACATATATCGATTATAATTCCTATGAATAATGGTATAAAATGTCTGACTGCAAAATATGATAATAAAAATATAACTTCGATAGGAGAAATAAAAGACATTAATTCTTTAGAAAAGTTAAAGATATTGAATTTAAACTGCAGACATGTAATTTTAATACCTGCAGAAAAGCTTTATCTTTCATCACACATTCTAAAAAAAGAAGGATATGATGATCTTAAAGTAGCTGAAAAATCATTTTATGAAAAGTATAATAAGAGCAATATTGATTTAATAAATGATTATTATTATGATTCAATTCATTTTGCTGATCCAGAAAATAAAAACAATTTAAATTTGAAACTGCTGGCAGCAGAAAAAGAATATATAGATAGTCTGACAAAAAATCTGGATAAATATCCAAACAATTATATAGTGACAGCACTTCCAGCAGCTCTATATTCACTCAGTCAAAAATTTATTAATCATGATAATTACATATTTTATTATAAGGTTGGCAGCTATTATACAATTACTGCAGATTATAAAAACACCCTTGATTCAATTCATTCACAGATTAAAGAAAATCATATTGAGCGCGAAATTAAAACAAGCAAAAAATATTATTTAAATAGAAAAAATACTGATATGGCAGTAATTGAAGGAAATCCTGATCTTTTTAATTTGGAAAAGTTAAAAAATATTAATAAAAAGGAATTTATATTTTTAGCATCACTGCTCTGGGGGGTAAGTGAATGGTAGTTCTTTTAAAGAGCAGAAAAATATCTTATCAGAATATAATTACTAAAGCACTTGTGCTGCTGCTCGTTATTTTAACAGCCGTATTTTTTATCTTCAATTACATAATAACAAACAGAGTTGATAATTTAAAAAATCAAATCTCTCATATTTCTTCATTAAAAAATAAATACAGTTATATATTAAAAAATAAAAAAACAGCATCTGAAGAAAAAAAAGAAAGCTTAGACAAAAGTGATGTTATAGAAAGTATAATAAAAATACCGAAAAAGATGAGTTTTGATTATCTGCTGGTTGATTCAAAATTACTTGAAATTAGGGGAAGAACAATTAACAGGATGGAAATATTAAACTATGCAGAACAATTAAAATCGAATTCCATGATTAGCAGTGTAAAGCTCAAAAGCATTAATAAATATACAATTTATCACTTCACACTGGAGGCTGTATTACGATGAAAGAAAAAAATAATACAAAGGCAAAAAATTATTTGATATATATACTGACAGCAGTTCTTTTTATATTCATTATTATAATTATATTTAATCTTAAAGAAATCTATACTAAAAAAATACAGCTGGAAAAACGATTAACAAAAGAAAAAACAGTTTTAGCAAAATATAAAGAAGAAATTAAAAACAGTAATTTACATAAGAGCAAAAACACTCAGGATAATAATCCGCCTCAAAGCAGAGCAGATTATTTAAATAAAACCTTAAAACTGCTGGAAGATAATAATATGGAGCTTATATCTTATGATTCTGATAAAAAATTTCTGATTCTAAATTTGCGCGGTAATTTTAACAATATGTTGGAATTTCTGCATAAAATAGAAAAACAAAAAGATAATTTGCAGTGTAATAAAGTTAAATTAAAAAAAGAAAAAAATTCACTTTACATATATCTGCAGCTGAAATATTTAGAGCTGATGTCTGATGAAAAATAAAAAACTTATAATTTCAATTACCATTTTGATTTTCATTTTAATATCATATCTGTTTTACAGTAATTTTTCGAATACTGAAAACCATTTAAAACAGGAAAAAACAGTAGAAAAAAGTTTAAAAATTAACAGTAAGACTAAAAATATTAATTCAGGTTTGAAAACTGATACAGCTGCAGATATAGATGCAGATAAAAGTTCTTTAGTGTCAGAAAATTTAAAAGAAAAAGATAAAAACAGCAGAGATAATAATAAAATCGATAATGATAAAGCAGAGGGAAAACAGGTTTTAAGAAAAGCTATTTATACATTCAATAATGATAGAGATCCATTTTTTAAAAAATTAGATGTAGAAGAAAATAGTGAAAAAAATGATGATAAAAAATATACAGAACAAAAAAATAGAGAAGACAAAAAGGATAAATCTGCAGGTTATAACATAAAAGAAAAATCAAAAAAAAATA
>CAZLIW010000320.1:0-2469 GCA_964559325.1 uncultured Halanaerobium sp.
ATTACTAATCAGGATCCAAATAATAACAAAAATAAAATTTTAAAGAGCCTCATTTATTGATTCCACCAGTGAGGCTCACTCTATATTTTTTCTCTTTTATTAAAAAATCTATTCTAAAATAATATAAAGGTCTGAAGAAATAATTTCTCCAGACCTCTACTGTAATATTTATAATTTCACTTATAATCATCACATATATTTTACCTACAGTAATAAGTACACATATATTTTACTTATACTGCTGCATATATAGTTTGCTTAACAGCTTATATATTTTTATATACCTCTATAAATATAAGTTGTATGCAGTAGTTCATGTGCTTTGTGGCTGCCTGGTTCTCCAAAGTACTCTTCATATATTTTCTTTATATATGGATTTTCATGTGATTTTCTGCATTCTTTACTGCTGTCTATTTCGTATATCGCATCCATACGTTTTTTAAGTACATCTTCTGTAGCTGGAAGCGGCTGACCACCTCCACCAAGGCATCCACCCGGACAGGCCATAAATTCTACAAAATGGAATTCTTCTCCTGATTTAATCATTTCCATTACTTTACGTGCATTACCCAATCCATTTGCAACAGCCACTTTTAGATTTAAGTCTCCTATCTGCACAGAAGCTTTTTTAATACCATCAAAACCTCTTATTTCTGTAAAGTCAAGCTGCTTTAGCTCTTCACCTGTTATTATCTCATAGGCTGTTCTAAGGGCAGCTTCCATAACCCCTCCTGTACTGCCAAATATAGCTCCTGCTCCAGAAGAAACTCCCAACAGGTGATCATATTCTTCCTCTTTGAGTTCATTGGCATTAAACCCGGCTTCATTAATCATTCTTGCCAGTTCTCTTGTTGTTAGAACATAATCTACTTCACCTTCCATTTCAGGCCGCTGAGACTCATATTTTTTAGCAGTACACGGCATAATGGAAACAACTACCAGGTTATCAGGATCTATATTTTCTTTTTCTGCATAATAACTATTTGCTACAGCACCAAACATCTGCTGTGGTGATTTGCAGGAAGATAAATGATCCAGATATTCAGGATAGTAATGTTCAATAAATTTTATCCATCCAGGACTGCAGGAAGTAAAGAGAGGGAGTTTGCCACCATCTTCAATTCTTTCAATAAGTTCTGTACCTTCTTCCATAATCGTCAGATCGGCAGTAAAGTTTGTATCAAATACTTTATCAAATCCCAGCTTTCTCAAAGCAGCAACCATTTGACCTGTAAAGATAGTACCAGGTTTGTTACCAAATGCTTCAGATAATGCTACTCTTACTGCTGGAGCTGTTTGTACAACAACATGCTTATCTGGATCTGCAATTGCCTCCCATACTTCATCTATATATTCGACTTCTGTAATAGCGCCAGTTGGACAAACCAGTGAACACTGTCCACACATTACACAGGGACTTTCGGCCAGGTTATCATAAAATGCTGTCCCTATTACTGTGTCAAATCCTCTTCCTTCTGCCATTATTGCTTTTACAGATTGAACTTCTCGACAGACATTTTCACACCGGCGGCAGAGGATACATTTTTCTGGGTCACGAAAAAGTGCTGGAGTGGATTCATCTACAGCAAATGAGCTCTTTTTACCTTCAAACCTGTTTTCTCTTACTCCAAGTTTTTCTGCTATCTTTCTGAGTTCACAGTCTTCATTTTTAAGACAGGTAGGACAATCTATTTTGTGATTTGACAAAAGAAATTCCAGATTTAGTTTTCGAGTATTTCTTACTCTGGCAGTATTTGTTTTAACTTTCATTCCATCAGAAACAGGTGTAATACAGGAAGCTGCCAGTTTACCGGTATTTTCTATTTCTACAAGACATAACCTGCAGGCCCCAATTTCATTAATATCTTTTAAATAACAGAGGGTAGGTATATCTTTACCTGCTTTTTGTGCTGCTTCCAGTACTGTCATTTCTGGATCTACAGAATATTTTTCATCATCTATCCATATTGTAACTTTATCTCCATTCATTATAATACCTCCTCTTTCACTTCTACATCACAGCGCAAACATCTACTTGCCTCTTCAGCTGCCTGATCTGCAGAATATCCTTTTTCTACCTCTGTAAATCCTTTTTTTCTTTCCGAAAGTAGTATTGTAGGCATTTTTACCCTTGGCTTTTCTTCTTCTATAATCGGGGCAGTCAGCTTTCTTTCTCTTTCCACTTTGTCTACTACCTGACCATCTCCACCAAGATATTTATCTATTGATGCTGCTGCTTCTTTTCCCTGCTGTATAGATTCTATAACTGTTGATGGACCTGTTATACAGTCTCCACCTGCAAAAATCCAGGAAATATTTGTGCAGTGGCTGCTGTTAGCAGATATTAGAGATCCATTTTTTAGTTCAATTTCAAATTTACCACTATTAAACTCATCTGCCACACTCTGTCCAACTGCAGAAATTACAACATCTGTATTTACAGTATAATTTGTTCCTTCAATTTCTACC
>CAZLIW010000321.1:0-2466 GCA_964559325.1 uncultured Halanaerobium sp.
AAAAATTATGTTCACTATATAATAATTACTACATTAAATCGAATTTTCCTTTTAATAATTGGATTTTTATTTTTATACTATACAGAATAGATCGAAGTGACTCTCTTATTTATATATCTGTCCGCTAAAAATAAGTTCAAAAGTCTTATTTTTTATTCTGCTAAAAAGCAAAAAGTGAATTGTATAATTAAATTTTGTTTTCAACTGTGATATAATATATACACAAATATTTTACAGTCGTTTTTGTTTATTTTAAATTTTAAGAATCAAACAGCTTAACAAACTTTAAAGATAGTATTCCATATTTAATATATTTGAACAACTATAACGCTGTTTGCATAATTTAAAATTAATTTATATACTTAATGTTTAGTACTTATATCATATTTTAATTGTTTATTTTAAAAATCGATTTTATTTAAAAGACAGCGTATTTTAACAGAAATTATAAGGAGGTTTTTTTATTGAAAGGATCTAATAAGACAGTCATTAAACGTGATGGACGAGAAGTAGACTATATAAGGGATAAGATTACAACTGCCATCTATCGTGCCATGATTGAATCAGGTGAAAATGCAGATGAAAAAGATGCAGAAAAAGTATCTGGAAATGTAGAAAACATACTAAACAAAGAATTCTATTCCAAAAACAGGGTGCCCAGGGTTGAAGAAATTCAGGATTTAGTAGAAGAAGAACTGATGAAAACTGGCTATACCTCTACTGCAAAAACATATATCATCTACAGAAGTAAAAGGCAGAAATCCAGGAAGAAAAGAAAAAGTGAGGAAAATGATCTTTTGTCTCAGGAATTTTTAAGCAAATATAAACACCAGCCCAATCCATTTCCAACAGAGCTGGGAGAATTTATTTATTACAGAACTTATTCTCGCTGGCTGGAAGAAGAACAGCGCCGGGAATACTGGTGGGAAACAGTAAAAAGAGCTGTGGAATACAACTGCTCACTTGCACAGACCACCAGAAAAGAAGCAGAAAAACTCTATGATAATGTATATAATTTGAAGAATTTCCTGGCTGGAAGAACTCTCTGGACTGCCAGTACAAAATCAAGTAAAAAATATGGAATGTCAAACTACAACTGCTCATTTACTGTAATTGACAGCTTTAAAGCTTATCAGGACCTTTTTTATCTATTGATGATCGGTTAATTAGTAGCCGCTTATTACAGTAATGTAATAATGAAAAATCTTGTGAACCTTATACTCAAGGGTGTGCTATTATTTTAATAGTGCTAACGGTATCAGTGAATAATAAATAAACTGACTAAGAAAACCTGTTGTCCCAATGGGATAGAAGGCAATACCGTGCCAAGTTATTCTACTCTTTCTTTTTACAAAGGAAGTGAAAATATATGTTGTGGAGTTATTTACAAAATTAGCAATTCAATTAATAGCAAATTATATATCGGAAAAACAACCAAAAATCCAATTAATTATTGGAGTTCTCATAAGTCTTTTTGTAGAAATGGATATGAAAAAGTTCTATATGATGCCATGCGAAAATATGGAATAAAAAAATTTAAGTTTGAAATCATTGAAAAAATACAATGTAAAAATATTCATGAGCTTAATACTAAATTATATAAATTAGAAAAAAAATATATAGAAAAACTAAACACAAGAGTGCCCAATGGTTATAATGTTACTGAAGGTGGGGAAGGTCTTGCTGGTATTGAGTTTTCCGAAGAACATAAACAAAAAATATCTGATGCTCTTACCGGTAGAACTTTTTCTGAAGAACATTGTATAAATATTAGTAAAGCTGCTAAAGGTCGAACATCACCTAACAAAAATAAAAAATTAAGCCAAAAACATAAAATTAACCTTAGTAAGTCAATGAAGGGTAGATATAAAGGAGAAAACAATCCTTTTTATGGGAAAAAGCATAGTGATAAAACCAGAGATATAATAAGCAAAAAACTTGGTGATGGAAGACTTAGCGGAGAAAAAAATCCATTCTATGGGAAAAACCATTCAAAAAAGACAATTGAGAAACTACGTAAAATTGGAAAACAAAGACAAAGCAATCCTGAAATAAGAAAAAAAATATAAAAAATCAACCATCAAGAAAGGCAATTAAACTTATTGACAAAGATAAAGATCAAGTTATTAAAGTCTTTTTAAGTTTAAGTCAAGCATGTAGATGGATTAGAGATAATACAGACTATTCAGGAGATAGAAGTTATATGACCAAAATATATAAAGCTAAAGAGAAAATTGCTTATGGTTTTAAATGGAAAATTGTAGAATAAAAGGTGTAACGACTATCCTTTAAATGGAGTAGAATAAGAGTTGAGTACTTATTCGAAGCGCAAGATCCCCAAATGGGGAAAGATATAGTCTGCACTGCAGTGAAAGCTGTGGATAATGTGTCAGGTGTTGGCTTCCGCGTACTTCCTCGTGATGTAGATAAACTGCCGAAGATTAGAACAGATATAGAAGTAATTCA
>CAZLIW010000322.1:0-2463 GCA_964559325.1 uncultured Halanaerobium sp.
TTTTAAAAAGAATTTTAAAAATTGGTATTCCAACTGCAATGGAAGAATCAGTAAGAAGATTTGCACAACTCCTTTTTGTTAGAGTAATTTCTTCTCTTGGAACTACTGCTTTTGCTTCACATCAGATTGCAATCAATGCAGAGTCAATTTCCTATATGCCGGGATTTGGTATTGCTGTTGCTGCAACTACTCTTGTTGGACAAAATTTGGGAGCAGATAATCCGGATGGTGCTGAAGAAGGTACATATGAGGCATGGAAAATAGGTTCACTAATAATGGGATTTATGGGTGTAATATTTCTGATATTTCCCGAATATCTGGTAAGACTTTATACAGATGATCCGGATATTATTAAGCTGGCTTCTATTAACCTCAGAATTGTTGCCTTTTCTCAGATTCCAATGGGGACACACTTTATTTTTGCCGGTGCTCTAAGAGGTGCTGGTGATACTAAAGCTGTATTTTACAGTACTGCTGTTTCCATCTGGATCTTTCGACTGGTTTTAGGCTATATTTTAGTTCATCCTCTGGGAATGGGGCTTAAAGGTGGCTGGATTGCAATGGTGATTGACTGGGTTATGAGGGGAGGTTATGTTGTTTACAGATTTAGAGGTGGATGCTGGAAATTTATTGATGTTTAATGTATGGATTCAGCATTTTTAAATTTCGATTAACATAATTTAAAATATTATAATTTAATCTGCCCAAAGGAGGTCAACAATATGTTTAAAAAGAGAATTGTTATTTTGACTTTTATTCTAGTATTTGTATTTTCATCAATAAATTTTGTTTCAGCTAACTCTGATAAGGATAATATATCTGAAAATGAAAAGATTAATGTGGAGATGATTATAAAAGAAAATAAATTTTCAAAAATAGATAAAGAAGAAATTGTATTTAAAATTAGTAATTTAAGCAGTAAGGATATAAATTTAATTTTCACTTCAGGTCAAAAATTTGATTTTTATTTATTTGATCTTGATTATGAGTTATCTGATATTAGAAAAAACTATAAGTATTCTGCTGTCTATCAGTGGTCGGCAGATAAAATGTTTAGACAGGCATTTCAGGAAATTAAACTTCTGGCAGAAGATAGTTTGTCGTTTAATGTTAGCTTTAATTTTACAGATGTACCTGAAGGAGAATATCTGCTGGTAGGGGAACTGATTTCTCAAAATTATACCATTCGAAGTTCAGTAATAAAAGTTTCTGTTAAATAGTGTGATGATGAGAGGAATAAGGGTGGTATAAATAATTTTTATTATATAGTTGAAAATTCAGAATATTTTTATTTTGAGAAAAAGCTTGCATTTTTTCAAAAGTAAATATATAATTATAAAAACTTAAATAAAAGATTAATATATAAATCCTGAGAAGGGGAGAGTAACTTTAATCGTAGAATACAGCAATCCAGAGTAGCTGAGAGTCTGGACTTAAGATTAAAGTGAAGCGCACCCTGGAGGAGTTTTATCAAAAGTTCATAAACATGACAGGTAAGTTCATGAAAATGGATAGATAGATAAAAACATAGATCTGTGTTAAAGATAATGAGTGGATAAATAAAATTATTTGTCAACTGGAGTGGTACCACGGGAATAACTCGTCTCTTTTATAGAGGCGTTTTTTTGTTTTTAACATAAAAATTAATATATAAATCCTGAGAAGGGGAGAGTAACTTTAATCGTAGAATACAGCAATCCAGAGTAGCTGAGAGTCTGGACTTAAGATTAAAGTGAAGCGCACCCTGGAGGAGTTTTATCAAAAGTTCATAAACATGACAGGTAAGTTCATGAAAATGGATAGATAGATAAAAACATAGATCTGTGTTAAAGATAATGAGTGGATAAATAAAATTATTTGTCAACTGGAGTGGTACCACGGGCAGTCCTCGTCTCTTATTATTAAGAGCGAGGACTTTTTTTATAAACTTTTATATGGAGGTGATTAAAATTATTAAATTTAAAGAAGTGAATAAATGGTTTGGAGATTTACATGTTCTAAAAAATATTAATTTAGAAATAAAAAAAGGAGAAGTTGTTGTAATCATAGGGGCCAGTGGTTCAGGAAAAAGTACGATGCTCCGCTGTATTAATTGTCTCGAAAATTTTCAGAAAGGAGAAGTCATAGTTGATAATATAAAACTTAATAGTGAGACAAATAAAATGGAAGTTAGAAAAGAAGTCGGTATGGTGTTTCAACAATTTAACCTTTTTCCACATAAAAATGTGCTTGAAAACATTATAATTGGTCCGGTGCATGCCCGCCAAATTTCGCGAAAAGCTGCTGAAGAAAGAGCGGTTAAACTACTGCAAAAAGTAGGTTTATCTGAAAAAATAGAATCATATCCTTCTTCACTTTCTGGAGGTCAGAAACAGAGAGTTGCAATAGCAAGGGCCCTGGCAATGCAGCCTAAAGTAATGCTTTTTGATGAACCAACATCTGCCCTGGATCCTGAGATGATAA
>CAZLIW010000323.1:0-2460 GCA_964559325.1 uncultured Halanaerobium sp.
AAGGTGGTACCACGGTTTATTTAATCGTCCTTTTTATAAGGGCGATTTTTTTTATTTTGGAGGTGATAAAAGTTAAAATTTATTCGCAAATTTAGTGGTTTTGCTCTAGGTAGGGTAAAACTTCGTTTAACTAGATCAAATAGCAGTATGGTAAAAATGGTAATCAAAAAATATTTATATAAGACATATTTATTAAATTAAAAATATTAAAGGAGAGTGCAGTATGGTAGCTAACGGCAGTAAAAATCAAATTAAATTTTATTCTGGAGAAAAGGTTCCTTTAGAAATGCATAAAGTGAGGATTGTACAGAAGTTAAATCTTCCACCTATTGAAAAAAGGCTGGAAGCAATTACTGAAGCAGGAAATAATACATTTTTACTTAATAATAGAGATGTGTTTCTGGATATGCTGACAGATAGTGGAGTTAATGCTATGAGTGACAGGCAGCAGGCAGCAATGATGGTGGCAGATGACAGCTATGCAGGATCTGAAACATTTACCAGACTTGAGAAGACTTTAAATGATATTTTTGGCAAAAAGTTTTTTCTTCCCACACATCAGGGAAGAGCCTGTGAAAATATTTTATCTGTCACAATGGTAGAAGAAGGTTCAGTAGTTCCAATGAATTACCACTTTACTACCACTAAGGCCCATATTGTAGCAAATGGTGGTAAGGTTGAAGAAATTTACATAGATGAAGCTTTAAATATTGAAAGCAGTCATCCATTTAAAGGAAATATGGATCTGAAAAAATTAGAAAAACTGATCGAAAAACATGGTTCGGAAAATATACCTTTTGTTCGTATAGAGGCAGGGACAAATCTTATCGGTGGTCAGCCGGTTTCTCTTTCAAATATGAGAGAGGTTAGAGAGTTATGTGATCAGAAAAGTATAAAGATTGTGTTTGATGCCAGTTTGCTGGCCGACAATCTTCACTTTATAAAAACAAGAGAAGAAAAATGTAGAGACATGAGCATAGAGGAAATAACTCGTGAAATAGCAGATTTAATGGATATCATTTACTTTTCAGCACGTAAGCTCGGCAATGCACGTGGTGGTGGAATATGTACCAGTGATGAGGAGAGCTTTCTCAAAATGAGAGAACTGCTGCCTCTTTACGAAGGTTTTTCCACCTATGGTGGTATGTCAGTAAGAGAGATGGAAGCAATTGCAGTTGGATTGGAAGAGACAATGGATGAAAACATGGTTAATCAGGGACCACAGTTTATAAAGTTTATGGCAGAAGAGTTAAAAAAGAATGGTGTACCTGTAGTTACACCTCCAGGAGGATTGGGCTGTCATGTGGATGCAATGCAGTTTGTTGACCATATACCTCAGACAGAATATCCCGCCGGAGCACTGGCAGCTGCTGTTTACCTTACCAGTGGAGTCAGAGGGATGGAAAGAGGTACAATGTCAGAGCAGAGAGATGAAAATGGTAATGAGACTCTATCCAATATGGAGCTGCTCCGCCTGGCTATGCCCAGAAGAGTATTTACCCTTTCCCAGGTTAAATATGCTGTTGATAGGATAAGCTGGCTTTATAATAACCGCAAATTGATCGGCGGATTAGAATTTACTGAAGAACCTGAGGTGTTGAGGTTCTTTTTCGGCAAATTAAAAGCCACCTCAAACTGGCAAAAAAAGCTGGTGGAGAAATTTAGAGAAGATTTTGGAGATAGTCTTTAAAATTCGATAGATTTGCAGAGAGGGCAGTTTTTTGCCCTCTTTTTTTATCTGAGATATAGAAAATTTTCGACAGGTCTTTTAATTGAAAAAGCAATTTTACATTTAACGATAATTTTCACTATTTTTGTACTTGAAAACATATTAAATAAAGCATATGCAGCAGTTGTAAATACATTTTTGGACAAAAAAAGACAACAATCTATAAAAAAATTCTAAAATATGGTATTGAAAGAAAATATAATATTTGCTATAATATTAATAAAATAATGGGGGTGCTGGTAAAAAGATGAAATACGGTTACAATGTTATTGCAAATACTTTTTGGACAGATGAGAAGGTTGTAAAATGGGATATTGATACAAAACTGCTGGCTGCTTATATTTTGAGCTGTTCCCATAAGATGACTGAAGGTATTTTCCGGATTCCCAAAAATTATATTACGGCTGATTTGGGTATGGAAAAAGAACGGTTGGATAAAGCGTTTGCTAAACTGTTAGAAGACGATTTTATTAAATATGATGAAGACACTAACATCCTTTTTATAACAAAGGCCCTGAAGTATAATGCTCCTGACAATCCAAATCAGGAAAAGTCTGCGATAAAGTGTTTAGAAAGACTGCCTAAAACTTATTTGCTGGACGAATTTATTGCAAGTGCCAAAAAGTATAAAGAGTCGTTTTTTGAACGGTTAGATAAACGGTTCGGGGAACCTCAAACTCAAACTCTAACTCATACTCTAACTCAAGAACAAACTCAAAAACAAACTCAAA
>CAZLIW010000324.1:0-2453 GCA_964559325.1 uncultured Halanaerobium sp.
AAACTATTTTACTCCTGTGCCCAGTCCTGAGCTCTTTCAACAGCTCGCTTCCAATTTGAGTAGAGCTTTTCTTTCTTTTCTTCTGCCATACTGGGTACAAACAGTTTATCTCTATCCCACTTGGCCACAAGTTCATCTAAATTATCCCAGTAACCAACTGCAAGTCCTGCCAGATATGCTGCACCTAAAGCAGTAGTTTCATTTACCACTGGCCTTTCTACTTCAGCACCTAAAATATCAGCCTGAAAATTCATCAAGAAATCATTCATGGCTGCTCCACCATCTACACGCAGTGTCTTAAGCTCTATCCCTGAATCAGCTTCCATAGCTTCGAGTACATCTCTTGTCTGATAAGCTATTGATTCAAGTGTTGCTCTAATTAAGTGCTCTTTTGATGATCCTCTTGTTAAACCAACAATTGTTCCTCTGGCATACATATCCCAGTATGGAGCCCCCAAACCTGCAAAAGCTGGTACAACATATACTCCACCTGTATCATCTACTTTACGCGCAAAATATTCTGAATCAGGTGAAGAATCGATAATATTTAGTTCATCTCTTAACCACTGAATTGCAGCTCCAGCAATAAAAATTGAACCTTCCAGCGCATAATTTACTTTACCATCAAGACCCCAGGCTATAGTTGTTAAAAGACCATGTTCTGATTTTACTGCTTCTTCTCCTGTGTTCATCAGCATAAAACAACCTGTACCATAAGTGTTTTTGGCCATACCTTTTTCATAACATACCTGACCAAATGTTGCTGCCTGCTGGTCACCGGCAATACCTGCTATCGGTACATTTTCTCCAAAGAAGTGGTAGTCTACAGTTTTGCCATAAACTTCACTGGAAGCTTTTACTTCCGGCAGCATTGATTCTGGTATATCCAGAATTTCTAACATTTCCTTGTCCCACTCAAGATCAAAAATATTATAAACTAAAGTACGAGAAGCATTGGAATAATCTGTAACATGAATTTCTCCACCCGAAAGTTTCCAGATCAACCATGTATCTATAGTTCCAAAGCGGAGTTTACCGGCTTCAGCTTTTTCTCTGGCTCCTTCCACATTATCCAGGAGCCACTTTATTTTGGTACCGGAAAAATATGCATCAACAACAAGACCTGTTTTGTTTTTGATTTTATCTTCCAGTCCTTTATCTTTTAGATCATCACAGATAGAAGCTGTTCTTCTATCCTGCCATACTATTGCATTATGAATAGGTTTGCCTGTCTCAGCATCCCAGACTACTGTAGTTTCTCGCTGATTTGTAATTCCAATACCGGCAATTTGTGCCGGCTTAATATTCGCTTTTCCTAAAGCATCAGCAATTACACCTAAAGTAGTACCCCAAATCTCATCCGGATCATGTTCCACCCAGCCGGGCTTTGGATAATACTGTGTAAATTCTTTTTGAGCTGCATTAACAACTTCACCTTCATGGTTAAAAATCATTGCTCTTGAACTGGTAGTTCCCTGATCAATAGCTAAAATATACTTATCCACAATGATCAACTCCTTTTTAATATTTGTCGATCTATATTAATATATTTAACTTTTACTGAAGAAAAAGCATAACTATAGTAGTTAAAGTAGCTATAGTGGCTGCAGGAGGATCAATGTGTGTATCTCCCCAGTCATAAAAGAGTCTGGCATAAAATTCACCCAGAAAAGCTCCTAAAATACCAAAAATACCTCCTACAATTATACTACCTGTAGCCATAGCAGCTAAAGCAGCAGGTAAAGCAATATGGTGAGTTACTGGAGAACCACCGATAGTAGATAATATAATTAAAGAAGCAGCTGCAATACCAAAACCGATAAAAGGACTACCTGTAATTAATGATATCTTACTGGATACTAATCCTACTCCAAGACCTATCATTAATAATTCTCCAGAGTGCATCTGGAAAGGAAGCCAGGCAATATCTTCACTTGGTGACCATCTGGAATCTCCATGCTCGGGATTGTATGTACCAATAACCCCGGTATCACTGAACATAACACGCTTTATTATTGCAGAAATAACAACCGTTAAAGCAATTGTATCAGTAGGAGTACCAACACCTGCAATAAAACCATTTACAAAATAGCCCAGTATACCGAAAAGTCCACCGACAAAAAGCACACCGGGATCTTTAAATTTCATCAGTGGTGTTATAATATCTCTACCTTCTACATAACCTTTTTTAGCTGCATATGCCGCTGCAGCTGCACCACCTGCAAATCCAATGTGAGGTCCAAACCAGGTACCAAAACCAATTGCTCCTGTAAAAGATCCTACTCCACTCGCAACAGAAATAGCTTCACCAGCAATAACTAAAAATCCTGCAAAAATAAATGAATTTAAAGCACCCAAGGCTGCACCAAAGACACCGCCACCAAAAGCTGATAAAATAAGTCCTAATTCAAATAATCCAGCCATTTAGTCTCCTCCTAGTTAATATTTTATTT
>CAZLIW010000325.1:0-2438 GCA_964559325.1 uncultured Halanaerobium sp.
ACCGGCAGAATTAAGAAAAAGGAGAACTATATATCAGACAATAAGAGAGGTTTTCGAATGCAGTGGCTACAGGGAAGTAATAACTCCAACACTGGAATCTCTGGAACTTTATGCTGGAATAGAAGGTCTTGTGGATAAAAGCGAGATGTTTAAAGTTGTTGATGATAGGGGTCAAATTCTTGTTTTAAGACCTGATCTAACAATGCCTATAGCCAGACTTGCTGCAAGCCGCTTTCAGAATAGTCCCCGTCCATTAAAATTTTCTTATATAAGTTCAGCTTTTCAGTCGAAAAATTCGCAGAGTTTAAGTTTAAAAGAAAAAACACAGGCTGGTGTTGAGCTTATCGGCTCAGAAAATTTAGAATCTGATTTAGAAATGATTTTGCTTTTAATAAAAACAATGAAGAAAGTCGGAGTGGAAGAACCGCTGGTTGATATTGGTCATGCCGATTTAATCAATGAAATTTTCTCTGATTTAAAAATTGATCAGGAAGCAAAGAAAGAGCTTAGGAAGCTTTTGGCGGCTAAAAATAAAATCGGAATAAAAAACTATATTAAAAAAATAGATTTGGCAGATAATACAGCAGAAATTTTGTTGAGGCTGCCTTCATTATTTGGTAATCCTCAACAGGTTATTAAAGAATTAAATAAAATGCCTTTGTCAGCTGAAACAGGCCAGGTTTTGAAAACTCTAGAAAAATTATTTCATAAGTTGACAGAGTTTGACAGTTTAAAATATATTACTTTTGATCCAATGCTTATTTCTCGTCACGGCTATTATACTGGACTAATATTTAAAGGTTATGCCAGAGGATACAGTAATCTTCTTGCAAGTGGAGGCCGTTATGATAATTTAACCGAAAAATTTGGAGTTGAAGAAGCTGCCGTTGGTTTTGCACTTGAAATTGAAAATTTACTTGATTTTTTGAATAGAACAGGAAATTTCAGTGAAGATTCTGTACAGAGATTTCTGCTGTCCTATGCAGCAAAAGAAGATTTTAAATTTGTCTATGTGCTGGCTGAAGATTTGAGAAAAGCAGGTTTTGCAGCAGAAGTCTATAATGGTGCAGATAAAGAATATCTTGATTTTCAGCAGATAGACTTTGAAATCTATATAAAAGAAAAAACTCTGGAGTTGAAACAGACTGGTGGAGAGATATCTGTGCTCCAAAGAAATAGAAAAGAAGCACTGGAATATCTAATTTTAAATAAAATTGAGGAGTGGGAATGATGGGTAATCTCTGTATTGCTATGGCCAAAGGAAGGCTGGCTAAAGAAGCAGTAAAACTTTTTCGCCGATCAGGATATAATATGCCTGATAATATGCTTAAATCACGCAAATTAATTTTTGAAATAGAAAGTGAAAAATTGGAAATTATTCTTGTTAAACCGGCAGATGTACCAATTTATGTAGAATATGGTACAGCTGATCTTGGTATTGTTGGCAAAGATACTCTTCTGGAAGAAAATCGTGATCTTTATGAGGTGCTTGATTTGGAATATGGTGTCTGTGAATTTGCTCTGGCCGGTCTGCCTGATCGAAAAGATACTCTGCTGGAGCGCAAAGTAGCAACTAAATATCCGGACTTTACCAGGCGTTTTTTTCGCAGTCGTGGTGAACCTGTCGAGATAATTAAACTTAATGGCTCAATTGAGCTGGCACCTCTGACAGGTCTTGCTGATACAATTTTGGATATTGTAGAAACCGGGAGAACTTTAAAAGAAAATGGTCTGGTAATTTATGAGAGTATCAGAGATTTATCTGCCCGTTTGGTGGTAAATAAGGTAAGTATGAAGACCAGGCAAAATGAGATTGCTTCTATTATTGAGGCTTTAGATGAAGTTGTTAATGGAGATGATGGATATGCTTAAAATAAAAAAAATAAAAGAAGGGCGCAAAAATGTTGAGAAGATAAAAGAGCTGCTGGAAAGCCGTTCTGGTGATAATCTGGCTCAATATAGAGAAATAGCAGCCGAAATTATTAAAAATGTTAAAAATAAGGGCGATAAAGCAGTTTTAGAATATACAGCTCGTTTTGATAAAGTTAAATTTACAGCAGATGATATGGAAATTGATAGAGAAGAGATAGAAGAAGCTTTAGAAGAGGTGGATGCTGAGTTTAAAAAAGCACTTAAAAATGCTGCAGCAAATATAAAAGACTTTCATGCTGAACAAAAAGATAGATCCTGGCAGAAGCAAAAAAGACCGGGAATAATTACAGGACAGATCTGCCGTCCACTAAAAAGAGCAGGGGTCTATGTGCCGGGAGGCAGGGCTGCCTATCCTTCTTCTGTTTTAATGACAGTTATACCGGCAAAAGTGGCAGGGGTTGAGGAAATTATTATGCTGACCCCACCTGATAAGGACGGGAAAATAAGTCCAGTAATTCTGGCAGCAGCTGAAATTGCAGGTGCTGATAGGATTTTCAAAATTGGTG
>CAZLIW010000326.1:0-2423 GCA_964559325.1 uncultured Halanaerobium sp.
TTTGATTGGTTTGACAATTTCTCGGCTAAAGAGGAGCAATTAGAAGAATTTGAATTTAAAAGTGTGCTTAAAGAAACAATTATCAATGTTTTTCCACTTGTAGTAATTATATTTTTAACTGTAGGAGTTATATTCTTTGGTATTGCAACACCTACAGAAGCAGCATCACTGGGCGCCTTTGGTTCTATAATTTTGGCCTGGCTTTTAGGTGAATTTAATATGGATGTAATAAAAAAATCACTAAAAGGGGCAGTTAAAGTAACAGCAATGACTTTAATTATTGTTGCAGCGTCTAATGCTTTCAGTCAGGTGCTGGCCTTTACTGGAGCAACAAGAAGTCTCACCAAATTTGTAGTTAATCTTCCTTTAGAGCCATTCTGGATTTTGATTGGAATGCTTGCAGTTATCTTCCTGTTGGGAATGTTTATAGAACAGGTAGCTATCATGATGATTACCATTCCAGTCTTTATGCCTATAGTTAAAACTCTTGGATTTAATCCGATTTGGTTTGGTATTTTGATGCTGATGATGCTTCAGATAGCGTTACTGACTCCACCAGTTGGACTGCTGCTTTATACAATTAAGGGTGTAACACCTAAAGAAATAACAATGAAAGATATCTGGTTTGCTGCAACACCATATGTAATATGTGGGCTTTTGGCAATATTGATTATTTTGTTTGTTCCACAGTTTACTACAATACTTATAGGATAGAAAGATAAATATACAGAATAGAGCAGTGAAACCAGGATAGGGCAATAATTAAGCAGAGTTAGAGCAGTGATAGATTACTTATAGAACATAGATATAATAAATTATTTATTTAAAAGGAGTTGAATAGTTTGAAAAAATTAAAATTTTTCGGATTAGGGGGACAGGGAGTAGTAACTGCAGCCAAAATTTTCTCTGCAGCTATATCTCTCTATGATGGCAAATATGCAATAACAGTACCTGCATATGGTCATGAAAGAAGAGGAGCTCCTGTTAATACAAGTATTATTACTGATAATAAAGAAGTATTATTAAATTCATTTGTATATGAACCAGATATAGTACTTATTATGGATGAAAAAATGATCGATAAAAATGTAGATATTGCAGCTGGAATTCATTCAGATAGTATACTTGTTTTAAATACTGCCAATGAAGAAATGTTAAACAGATATAGTCAATTTGATTTTAAAGATATATATTATGTAGATGCAACTGAAATTGCTATTAAGCATATTGGAGTTGGTATTCCAAATGGTTCTATGCTCGGTGCACTTTCGGCAACAGAAATAGTTAATATTGAATCTGTTGAAAAAGCAATCAAAGATAAGTTTAAAAACAAGGCAGGTGAAGATAATGCAAAAGCAGCCAGAGAAGCATACGAAAAAGTCAAAAAAATATAATGTTTTTGGGCCTGTAGCAACAGTATATGAGAGTAGTAATACCGGCAGCTGGAGGCTTGAAAGACCAGAAGTTAATTTTTCGGAATGTATTAAATGCAGAAGCTGTGAAACTTTTTGCCCGACAAATGTAATTGAAGTTTTTACTGATAGAGAAGAATGTGTATCAATAGATTTTGACTACTGCAAAGGTTGTGGAATTTGCGCAAATGTCTGTCCAAAAAATTGCATTGAAATAGTGCCGGAAAGGGGATAAATAAAAATGACATATAAGATGTTAGATGGCAATAGTGCTGCCGTTGAAGCCATGAAATTAGCAAAAGTAGAAGTTATTTCTGCATACCCAATTACTCCCCAGAGTTCAATTTCAGAAAAACTTTCTGAACTGGTTGGTACCGGGGAATTAGATGCAGAATATATTAGAGTTGAATCAGAACATACTGCCTTATCTGCAGCAACTACTGCCCAATTAACTGGAGCAAGATCTGCAACTGCAACTGCTTCTAATGGACTTGCTTTAATGCATGAGGTATTAGGTATGACAGCAGGAAATCGAGTTCCTATAGTAATGCCTGTAGTTAATAGAGGGGTAGCTGCTCCCTGGACACTCTGGTGTGATCATGGAGATGCCATGTCACAGAGAGATATGGGTTGGATGCAGTTTTATTCCGAAAATGTACAGGAAGTACTTGACCTTACACTTATGGCCTATAAAGTTGCAGAGGATAAAGAAGTAATGCTGCCGGCAATGGTCTGTCTTGATGGATTTTTCTTATCACATTCCATGCAGAAAATAGATGTACCTGATGAAAAATCAGTAGAAGAATTTGTAGGTAAGTTTGTTACTCATAATACTTATCTGGATCCTGAAGATCCGATGTTTATCTGTGACCTTACACCTCCTGGAGAGTTTACCGAAATGCGCTATCAGCAGAAAACTGCTCTTGATGGTTCAATTGATATTATAGAAAGAGTACAGGAGGAGTTTTATGAGAAGTTCGGTAGAAAACTTGAAATATTAGAAGGTTATAA
>CAZLIW010000327.1:0-2412 GCA_964559325.1 uncultured Halanaerobium sp.
AGTAAAAGATATACTTGAGACAATAAAAGATATATCTAGAATTTCACAGGAAAATGCTGGTTTATCATCAAAAGCACAGGAAAGAAGTGAAGGCCAGCTTAATGAAATAAAAGATATTGATCAGCAGTCAGAAAGCCTCATAAATATAGTAGAAAAATTAAAAAAGTTGATTAAAAATGTTTGAAAAAAATAACATAAAAGTCAAGGTCAAAAAAGTTCAATAAATTTTTCAGCTGCATTTGTAAGAGGAATATTTTTATTTCTAATTACGGCCAACTTTCTTTTTGCAATTTTTTCTTTAATGTCTAACTTAAAAAGTCCTTCTTTTTTAAGGTCCAGAGAATAATCAGGCACATATGCTATACCGAGTCCGATTTTAGCCATTTCTATTAAGAGATCGACACTCCCTAATTCAATTTTAGCCTCTATCTCTATTCCATATTTATTTAAGTATTTTTCTAAAAATTTGCGAGTAGTTGTTTTCTCTTCCAGCATTAGAAGGGGATATCTGCTCAGTTTTTTGAGGTTTACTGTCGTTTTATTTAGTTCTTTATATTCTTTTCCACTTATAAAAATATCATTAAAACTGTAAATTTCCTTTACCTTCATATTGGATGTTACTTTATCATTGGGAATATTGCTGATTATTAAATCAACAGTATTTTGTTTAAGAAGCTCTATACATGTACTTGAGGTTCTATTTGTAATAATCAGATGTATATCAGGAAAGAGTTTATGGAATTTATTTAAATATGGCAGTAAAAAATCTTTTGATATTGTATCATTTGCACCAATATGAAGTTCACCTTTTTGAAGAGAATTGATCTCTCTAATGCTTTTTTCTCCATTTTTGATCAGATTAAATGCCGGCTCAATATGATCGAGCAGTAAACTACCAGATTTACTTAAACTAACATTTTTGGTTGAACGTATAAAAAGTTCTGTATTGAGTTCTTTTTCCAGGGATTTTATATTCTGGCTGACCGCTGATTGAGAAATATAGAGTTTGGAAGCTGCTTTAGAAAAACTTAAATATTTGGCCACATAATAAAAGACCTTATATAATTCATAATTAAGCATTAATTAGCACTCCTTATTAAACATATTAGAATCATTAATTTTACTTCTTAATTATATCAGAATATAATCAAATTGAAAAGTAAGGCTGACACTGGATGGATTTTAGCTAATTTTTTAAAATAGTAATAAAAAATCCAACAATCCAAAAAAGGAGATTAAAAACATGTCAGAAGTTAAGAGAGTTTATGTGGAAAAGAAAGATGGCTATAATATAGAAGCAGAAAATATTTTAAATGATTTTAGAGAGAGTTTTTCACTTGATAAGCTGGAAGATATAAGGATTTTAAATAGATATGATATTTCTAATATTTCTGACTTAGCCTTTAAAGATGCCTGTAAAATAATTTTGGCAGAAGCACCTGTTGATAATATATATTATGATAAACTGGATATAAAAAAAGGTGAAAATATATTTGCAGTAGAATATTTGCCCGGACAATATGATCAGAGAGCTGATTCTGCAGAACAATGTATACAGATTTTAAACAGCAGAGAAAATCCTCAGGTAAAAACAGCCCGGGTTTTTATTTTAAAAGGAGACCTTTCTAATAGAGAAATTAAAAAAATAAAAGAATATTATATAAACCCGGTCGATTCTCGAGAAGCAAAACTAGAAAAACCTGATAAACTCAAAATAGATTATAATATTCCAGAAAAAGTAGATATAATTGATGAATTCATTAATAGAGATGAAAAAAAATTAAATAATATGCTCGAAGAATTAGGTCTTGCTATGAGCATAGATGATTTAAAACACACGCAAAAATATTTCAGAGATGAAGAAAATAGAAATCCAACTATAACTGAAATAAGGGTTCTTGATACTTATTGGTCAGATCACTGCCGCCATACAACTTTTGACCAGAATTGAAGATGTCGAAATAGAAAAAAGTAAGTTTACTGAAGGGATAGAAAAAGCCTATAAAGAGTATCTGGCAGGAAGACAAAAAATATATGAAGGAAAAGACAAAGATATTTCTTTAATGGATATTGCACTAATGGCAATGAAAGAACTGAGATTAGAAGGTAAACTTGAAGATTTAGAGATTTCAAATGAAGTTAATGCTGCAAGTATAGAAGTTAAAGTTGATGTTGATGGAAAAGAAGAAGACTGGTTAGTTATGTTCAAAAATGAGACACATAATCATCCAACAGAAATTGAACCATTTGGTGGAGCTGCAACCTGTCTGGGAGGAGCTATTAGAGATCCTCTTTCTGGTCGTTCTTATGTTTATCAGGCAATGCGGGTAACTGGAGCAGGTGATCCCAGGACTCCGATTGAAGAGACTTTAGAAGGAAAACTGCCACAGAAAAAAATTGTACAGGAAGCTT
>CAZLIW010000328.1:0-2409 GCA_964559325.1 uncultured Halanaerobium sp.
GCCTCATGTGGATAGTCCTCACCTTTAGCAGGCATTAATTTTTCGCGGGCATCCAGTTCAGTATTGGCTGTAATAAAGCGTGCATCTGTAATTTCTTCACCTTCAACAGTAATTTCTATAAGAATATGACCGTGAGCAAAGTTTTCTGCAACACCATAATATTTATTGCCTTTATAACTACCATCAGCAATACTTAAAGCCATATCTGCAGCCTTGTTGTAGCTTTCATAACTACTTGTAGCACCAGACACAACATCAACTTCGGCAGGATTTTCTGCCATTAATGCTTTATATGGATACTCAAGAAATGCAATTTTTCCTGGCTCATAATCATAGTTCAATTTGAAAGGATTAATCATATTAACATCAACCAGGCTACCTCTTTCAATAACATATTCAATAACTAAGTCACCATGGTCATCCTGCTCATAAGCGACAAAAGTTCCATCTTCATAACCTTCTGCTGCAGATACTCCTGCTGCAAGTGCAAATACTAAAAACATGGAAAATAAAATAACTGTACCTTTTTTCATCAAATATACCTCCTAATTAATTTTTTCTCGAATTATGCTGCCAACGTTATAATTATCACATAAATTGAGAAATAAAAAACTTTCTATTTGATTTAATAATAACATATGAATTAAAAATCGTCAATAATTTATCTCCCAAATTTTAAATCTAACTTTATTTTCCATATTGAAAAAAACTATTGTTTTTTTAGAGTTTGTACTTATTATTTATATATAATCACAAAAATATTCCCGAGTGTTTTATAAGATATCTTGCATTTTAAAATAGATATGCTATAATAGATATGTGAAAAATATAACTACTATATTATTAATGAAAAAATTATAAGGAGGAAATGCTATGCGCAAACATGTTGTAGTATTAGGCGCAGGTTATGGTGGTGTTTCAGCTGCCAAACGTCTGGCGAAGCTGGCAAAGAAAAGTCCAGAAATGGAAGTAACTCTGATTGATAAATACCCCACTCACAATCTAATCACAGAATTACATGAAGTTGCTGGTAACCGCATTCTTCCTGAAGACCTTCAAATAAGCCTTAACAGACTTTTTGAAAGTACAAAGGTTAATGTTCTTCAGGATGAAATAAATGAAATTGACTTTAACAGTAAAATTCTGACATCAGATGAACATATATATGAATATGATTATCTGATTCTCGGTACTGGAAGTCAGCCTGCTGATTATGGTGTTGAAGGAGTTAAAGAAAATGCTTTTACACTCTGGTCTGTAGAAGATGCAGAAAAAATTAATGCCCATATTAAAAATTGTTTTCAGAAAGCACAGAGTGAATCTGATCCACAGCGCAGAAGAGAACTGCTTTCTTTTGTCGTTGCAGGTGGTGGATTTACCGGAGTAGAAATGGTGGGAGAATTAATCAGCTGGTTTGATGAACTTTCAAAACAGTATGGAATTCCCCGCAAAGATGTCGATCTTTATCTTGTAGAAGGACTGGATAGAATCCTTCCCAATTTAAAAGATGAATTGGTGGACAAAGCACTTAAGTATCTTAAAAAGAAAAATGTTGAAGTAAATACAGGATCTTTTATAACAGCTGTTAACAAGAACAGTGTTGTTCTTCAGGGTCATGTCGAAATCAGCACAAATACTGTTATCTGGACCTGTGGTGTTAAAAGTGCAGAAATTGTAGAAGAACTTGAGTTAGAAAAAGATAAATGTGAAAGACTGGTAGTTAATGAATATCTTCAGCTGCCGGATTATCCGGAAGTTTTTGCTATCGGTGACAACTCCGCAGCTCCCTGGGCAGATGGAGATACTCTTCCTGCTCTGGTAGAATCTGCAATGCAGACTGGAGAATGTGCGGCAAATAATGTTTATGCTGAAATTACCGATAAGGAAAAAGAAAATATTGAAGCTGCTTTACATGGTGTAATGGTTTCGATTGGTGGAGATTTTGCTGTAGCTGATGTAACTGGATTATCACTTAAAGGCCGTCCGGCTATGCTGCTTAAACATCTTGTTAATGTGCACTATTTATTTGATATAGGTGGAATCAAAGAAGGTTTTTCACTGATCAATGAATATATACATGAACAGGCTTCTCACAAAGGACTTGTGCCTCAATTATTTGGCTTTTTTAGCGAGACTTCAAGATCACTCTGGTTAGTTCTTTTACGTGTTTTTGTTGGGATCATGTGGCTTTACGAAGGATATACTAAAGTGAGAGATGGCTGGTTATGGAGTGGAGATTATCTGGTTTCTGGAGCTTCATCATCACCTATTGGTGACTATGCTGTCGGCTGGTATGTCTGGCTAAATGAAGCTATTATCTTTAAGTTCCCTCTTTTCTTCCAAATTGTAGTAACTCTTAGTATGATCGGAATCGGTATTTCCTTAGTCTTTGGTTTATTTGCAACTCTG
>CAZLIW010000329.1:0-2405 GCA_964559325.1 uncultured Halanaerobium sp.
AACTTCCATAATAGGTTCTAACAATACCGGTTTTGCCTTTGCAATACCTTTTTTGAAAGCCTTAGAAGCTGCAATTTTAAATGCCATCTCAGATGAATCAACATCATGATATGAACCATCATAAAGCACAACTTTAAAGTCTACAACAGGATAACCGGCAAGAACTCCTTTATTCATAGATTCCACAATACCTTTTTCTACTGCCGGAATATACTGACTTGGTATTGCTCCACCAAATATTTCTTCTTCAAACTCAAAACTTTTACCTCTTGATAAAGGTTCTATCTTTATTAATACATGGCCATATTGACCACGTCCACCAGATTGTTTTTTGTATTTTTCTTCAACATCAGTTTTAGATTGAATAGTCTCCTTATATGCAACTTTAGGATCTGATGTTTCGAATTCAACATCAAATTTTCTTTTACACTCATCTTTTACAACAGCAAAATGTACTGTTCCCATACCTGTAATTAAAAGTTCTTTTGTTGTTTTGTTGTATTCAACTTTAAATGTTGGATCAGACTGGCTGTATCTCTGCAGTGCAGAAGCCATCTTTTCTTCATCATTATTATCTGCTGCATATGATGCTTTTGTATACATAGGTTTTGGAAAATCAATATCTTTGTAAACAACATCAAGTTCAGGATTTCTAATAGTATCAGCAGTTTCAAGTTCATCCAGTTTTGCCACAGCACCAATTTCTCCCGCAGAAAGTAGTTCAACAGTTTCCTGTTCAGAACCATTCATTTTATAAAGCTTAGTAACTTTTATTTCGTCATTAATTCTGGGAATATGTACTATATCATCTCTGGATAAAGTACCGGAAATCACTCTAAAGATAGACAATTTACCTATATAGGGATCCACCATTGTCTTACATACAAGTCCACTAAATGGAGAATCTGTACTGATCTCAGGAACACTGCCATCTGAAACCATTTCATCCAATTTTTCACTATCTGGTGATGGAAGTATTTTTACTAAATGATCAAGCAGCCTGTCTACACCTGAGTTCTTTAATGCTGATCCTGCCATTACAGGCACAACTTCCCTCATCTCAACACCTTTAACAAAAGCTTTTGTCAGCTCTTTATCTGAAATAGGTTCATCTTCAAGATACTTCATCATCAGCTCGTCATCTAATTCAACTACCGATTCAACAAGTCTGGTGCGGTATTCTTCAACCCTATCTTTTTCAGATTCTGGAATATCAACAGCTGTTTCTTTCCCATTTTCCAATTTATAAAATTTTTCATCCAGCAGATCTATAATACCTTCATAATTCTCACCTTTTCCTACAGGTATAGACATTACTGCTAAACTTGTATCAAATTCGTTTTCAAGTTCTGCTACAACCTCATCAAATTTAGAATTTTCTTTATCAAGTTTATTAATAAATACAGCCCTTGAAAGATTATTTTTTACAGCAGATTTCCACACATATCCAGTATTTACTTCAATACCAGAACTTCCATCAATTAATAGAACAGCACTTTCTACCATTCTCAGTGCACTGGCTACCTCGCCTCTAAAATCAGCATAACCGGGTGTATCGACTAAATGAATAAGTCTATTCTTCCAGGAAAAAGAAAAATAACTGTTGGTGACTGAATATTGATGGTCTTTTTCTACAGCGGTATAATCAGAACGTGTACTTCCTTTTTCAACATTACCAGTTTCAGCAATCTGGTCTGTATTAAAAAGCATCATCTCTGTTAATGTTGTCTTACCCGCCCCTCCATGGGAAATAAGGCAGAAATTTCGGATATCTTTGGTCACAACACTACTCAATTTTTACACCAGCCTTTCAATAATTATTATTGTATGTTTCTGCTTCAAATCTTTAAAATATATTTATTTGAAGATTTTAATAATTGCTTTTAAACTATTCTATAATAGTTATTTAAATTCCTGCAATTTTATGAATTTTATCCAAAAAAACTAATTATTGTACTGCTACTGACTGTTTTTCTTAACTTTTTGGGCAATATTTTTACCCAGTTCATAACACTGTTCGAGTATTTTTCTATCTGGAGCAAATTTTGATTCTACCACAGGTTCGGCAGTACTGCAGCTGACTTTTTCACTGAAATCTCTTAATCTAGCTACTGCCCCACCACTCCAGCTGTAAGAGCCAAAAATACCCATAACTCTATTTTTAATATTTCTGCTTTCAAGACTTTTAAGCAAATAATCCATTGGTGGGAAAATTTCATTATTATAAGTACAGCTCCCCAGAACCAGTCCATTATATTTCCATATATCATTAATTATAAAAGAAGCATTTTTTCTGGAAACATCAAACATCTTAATTTCTTCAATACCATTTTCAGAAAGGGATCTGGCAACAGCTTCAGCCATCACCTTTGTGTTCCCATACATTGAACCATAAACAACTACAA
>CAZLIW010000330.1:0-2391 GCA_964559325.1 uncultured Halanaerobium sp.
CTGGCAGATATGGAAAATATAAAGAGGAACTTAAGTTTTACCGGAGAATCATAAAAGAGGATACCGCTGAACTTAATGAAGGACAGATAAATTCAACTGGATATGTAGTGGATACTCTGGAAGCATTTTTCTGGGTTCTGCTGAACAGCGGTTCTTATAGAGAAGCAGTTCTAATGGCAGTTAATTTGGGGCTTGATACAGATACTACAGCTGCAGTGACAGGTGGACCAGCTGCCATTTATTATGGGTTTGATAATATTCCTCAAAACTGGATCGATCAGCTGAGGCATAAAAAAGAAATTATTGATCTGATTGATAAATTTTCATTTTAAAATTTTCATACTGCATTATATAATGGTATAAAGATAATAATACAGAGATAATGATATAAAGAATTGAGACAATATTTAATAATTTTGAAAATAAGCATCCAGAAGGAGGCTTTTAAATGGATATATTATGTGATCAGAGCTGTAATATGGGATATATATACCTCTATAAAAATAAAAAAGGAATTATAGAAAATTACGATGAGAGCACTTTAATTGCCTCAAATCAGCCTGTTGAAGTAATAGAAAATATTTATCTCAAGTTGAACAGACTCAACTGGCCTGATAAAAAGTATGTTCAGGCACTGGAAGATGGAGACTTTATAGAAGAATTTCAGAATGATATTGATGAAGAAGGATATATGACCGGTATAGAGCTGGAGCTGACAGAAGAACGGCTGCAGGATTTAATAGAAAATTTTAAAATCGCTACCTTTGAACTTAATGGTAAGCAGTTTTATTATGCTGCTTTTTCTTCAGATGAGGCAGTTTTTTACAAAAATAATTATGTTTACCCTTTTACTGAAAATGAAGATGCTTTTATAATTGTTAATCGCTCAGAAGACAGGAAGTTTCAGATTAATATTGGTGAGGGAACTTCTTTAAGCAATAGGATAGCCTATGTGAGAGCCATTATTTTTAGTGAAGATTCTCCATATGATGTTGACTATTTAAAACAGCTTAAGCTGTACAGAAGTACTGATAATTTTTAGGTTGATTTCAGATCGATCTCGGCAACAGCAGCATAATTTTCTAAATTTAATTAAATAAATAGGAGGAAGATAATATGAATATAGCAGTGATTTACTACAGTGACAGTGGAAATACAGCAGAAGTGGCAGACCTCATAAAAAAGGGTGCCGAAAAAAATGCAGGAGTAAATGTTAAATGCATGCATATAGATAAAATAGATATGGAGTTTGCAGAATCAGCTCAGGCCTATATATTTGGGACTCCAACCTACAGTGGTGACCTGGCCTGGCAGCTAAAAAACTGGTTTGCCAATGATAATGAAATAGATATGAAGGGAAAACTTGGAGCTGCTTTTGCAACACAGAGATATGTTGGTGGTGGAGCAACAGATGCATTAAAGAGCATCTTAGGCCATCTTCTGGTAAAAGGGATGCTTGTCTACTCCAGCGGTTCTGCTGAAGGAAAACCGTATACTCACTATGGAGCAGTATGTATAGAAAATGGAAATGAAGACGAACAGCTGAGAGCAGAAAAATTTGGCGAAAGAATAGCTAAAAAAGCAGCAGAAATATTTGAAAAATAAGCAGATAAAATGATGAGCAGGCAAATGGGGTGAGAATTTGAGCAGCAGAGAAAATAAACTTCAGTACAGTTTTTTGTTAATCATTTCCACAGCTTATCTTGCGGTTGATATAAATTTACAGGGGTTTTTGGGTTTACTTCCTTTTGTTCGGGAAGAATTTTCTTTAAGTGCATCCAGAGCAGGGCTTTATTCGACTTTTTATTTTATGCTGGCAACAGTAGTAGCGATATTCAGCGGCAGTATTGTTGACAGGATAGGGTCAAAAATTGGACTTGTTGCCGGGACTCTGTCACTGGGAGTACTGATGTTTTTTCATTCAAGAGCAGGCAGTTTTAATACTATTCTTGTTTTAGCACTGTTTGCAGGACTGGCATTTAGTATTTTAACACCTTCTCTAAATAAGGCAATTATGCAGAAAGTGTCTGCAGAAAATCGGGCCACTTCTATGGGTATAATGCAGATGGGCGGAGGAGTCGGTGGTTTTATAGGTGCCACCCTGCTGCCGGTGATCGGGGAATCTTTTGGCTGGAGAAGTGCTGTTCTTTTTTCTTCAGTTATTGCTCTTGCTGTCGGTATTTTTATATTCTTATTTTATAAAGATAATTCTTCAAAAAATTCAGAAGGTACTGAAAGAAATAATATTACTTTTAAAGAAGCACTGGTTCAGCTGTTTAAAAACAAGAATCTTATTCTGGTCTGTATATTTGGACTGGTTTTAGGTTTTAATTCTGGTTCTGTACCGGCACATTATACACTTTATCTTACCGGAGACATTGCTGTAAGCAG
>CAZLIW010000331.1:0-2388 GCA_964559325.1 uncultured Halanaerobium sp.
AAGGAAATCTACTTTAAGTTTTTTGAAATCAATATCATAAACACCGGCAGCCTGAGCAGTGTCAAGCATAAAATAAACATTATGTCTGGCTGCAATTTCTCCTATTTCCTGGACTGGCATAATTGTTCCACATACATTTGAAGCATATGTCAAAATGATGAGTTTAGTTTTGCTATTAATAGCTGCTTCAACTTTGGATGGATTTAACCTTCCTTTTTCATCACACTGTATGTAATCAACATCAATAACTTCTTTTTTTTCAAGCCTGTTTAATGGTCTTAAAACAGAATTGTGTTCCATTGTTGATGTTATTACATGATCTCCTTTTTTTAAAATGCCTTTAATTCCAATATTTAATGCATAGGTAACATTATGAGTAAAAATTATTTGTTTTAAATCGGTAACATTAAAAAAATCAGAAATTGTATTTCTTGTTTCAATAATTAACCGGCCAGCTTTCAGAGAATCTTCGTAGCCGCCGCGTCCTGGACTACAACCAATATTTTCATAATAGTTTAGAATCGCTTTTTTAACAACTTCAGCTTTGTCTCTGCTTGTAGCTGCATTATCAAGATAAATTTTATTCATTTTACTTCCCCCTCACAAAAATAATTTGTGATAATTTTATTATAAATACTTTGATTTTAATATAGGAATAACCACTATTTGTATTTATTATATGCTTATAATGATATTATTTCAATAAATTATAATAATTTTTTATAAAAATAATAATAATACTTTATAAAAATAACTATTTATGCTATAATTATTGTGAAATTAAATACATATATTCCATAGTTTAGGGGGGAAATAAAAATGAATAGTAAAAAAGGTATTATTATTACCGGAGGGATTATAGGTGTTTTAGGAAGTTTACTGGTAGTCTTTGGTAATCCAGCAAATATGGGGATCTGTGTGGCCTGTTTTATAAGAGATATTGCTGGTGCGGTTGGATTACATAGAGCTTCAGTTGTTCAAAACATAAGGCCGGAAATTATAGGATTTATTCTGGGAGCCTTTTTGATTGCTCGCAGTACAGGTGAATTTAAAGTTAAAGGAGGTTCTTCACCAATCACAAGATTTGTGATAGCAATGTTTGTGATGATCGGTGCACTTGTATTTTTAGGATGTCCTTTAAGAATGGTGCTCAGATTAGCCGGAGGAGACTGGAATGCTATTGCTGGAATTATAGGTTTTGTTTTAGGAGTTTTAGCTGGTTCACAGCTGCTTAAAAAAGGTTTTACATTGGGAAGAAGTTATAAAATAAATAAAGTAAATGGCTATATTTTGCCTATTATTGCAGTTATTTTATTAATTTTTAGATTAGTTAGACCTTCTTTTATAATTTTTAGTGAGAAGGGTCCTGGTGCAAGCTATGCATTTTGGGCTATTGCACTTGCAGCCGGAATTATTATCGGAATCTTAGCTCAAAGAAGTAGAATTTGTATGGCAGGAGGGATTAGAGATCTTTACTTAATTAAAGATTCTCATTTAATTACCGGTTTTATATCGATCTTTATTTTTGCATTTATTGTTAATCTTATGTTTGGCAATTTTAATCCAGGATTTGCAGGCCAGCCGGCAGCACACAGTCAGTGGCTCTGGAATCTTTTAGGTATGTTTTTAACTGGTCTTGGTTCAGTAATGCTTGGAGGCTGTCCACTTCGTCAAACAATTTTAGCAGGTGAAGGAAATACAGATTCTGCAGTAGCCTTTTTAGGTTATTTAGTCGGTGCAGCTATTTCTCACAATTTTGGGCTGGCTGGATCAGGCAGTGGAGTTTCAACTAATGGTAGGATAGCTGTAATTAGTGGGATTGTAATTTTATTTATAATTGCCTACAGTAGTATTCAATTCAATAAAAAGGCAGTTTAAAAAATTTTGAATATCAAAGGAGGGAAAAATAATGAAAAAAATTGATGCACGAGGACGTTCCTGTCCTGAACCTGTTGTAATGACTAAAAAAGCTTTAGAAACTGATGAGGAAAATTTAGAGATACTTGTTGGAGAAGAAGTTGCAAAAGAAAATGTGAGCCGTTTTGTCAGAAAATCAGGAGCTGAAGTTGAAGCAAGTGAAATTGAAGATGGCTATAAGCTGATTGTAACAAGATAATGAAAAGGAGCAAAAATTTTGAAAAAGTATAATATAATATTTACTTTTTATTCGACTCATCTTGCTTTAGAATTTGAACGAGAGTTAAAAAGTAGTGAAATAAATGTAAAAACTACTCCAGTTCCACGTCAGATCAGTTCCTCCTGTGGTTTATCAGGAAGAATTAATGATCATGATTTAGAAAAAGTTAAGGCCTTATGTAAAGAAAAAAATATAGAATATGAAGACATTTATAAAATTGATGGAGATCATTTCATAAATATTTCTAAATA
>CAZLIW010000332.1:0-2386 GCA_964559325.1 uncultured Halanaerobium sp.
ATTGATGCTGATTTAATTGATCTGAGAAAATATGGTGTAGTTCGGAATTTGAGTGAATAAAAATTAATTATATTGTACTGAGATAAAAACAATAAATAAATCAGTTCTTAAAGAACTGGTCGGAGATTTTTATTAAAAAATAATTATCAGATATTTTTGTCTAAATATAATATTCTAATAATTTACATATAAATATATATATGTCATTATTAGAGGATTTTTTCTGTTTTTATAGAATAAATATATATGTGAGTTATTGTTTTAAACTAATATCAAATGGGAGTGAGTATTTTTGAGCAGGTATATTTTTAAAAGATTAAATGCCAGTATTATTACATTATTTATTGTAATAACACTAACTTTTTTTCTTATCAGAGCTATTCCTGGTGGACCTTTTACTGAAGAAAAAGCAGTACCACCAGAAGTTATGGAAAAAGTTCTGGCAAGATATCATATGGATGATCCGCTACATAAACAGTATTTTGATTACATAAAAAATATTTTTAAATTCGATTTTGGTCCTTCATATCGTTATCCAGGCAGAACTGTAAACGAAATGATAGCTGAATCTTTTCCGGTTTCAGCATTGATTGGACTACTTGCAATATTATTTTCACTTGGAATTGGAATTCCAATTGGTATAATTTCTGCAATTAAGCGTGGGGGATGGCAGGATCATTTTGTTATGTTATTTGCAACTTTAGGTGTTACAGTCCCCAATTTTGTTATTGCAACTGTCTTAATCTATATTTTTGCTTTAAAACTTGGGATAGCAACAGTTGGACTATGGGAAGGTTTTTCCACTTCAATTTTGCCAGCTTTAACTCTTGCCGGTTATCCAATGGCTTTTATATCTCGCCTTGTAAGATCAAGCATGTTAGAAGTAATAGAACAGGACTACATAAGGACTGCCAGGGCAAAAGGTTTAACTAGAAGGGTCGTTATTTACATACATGCCTTAAAAAACGCCCTGATACCTCTCTTGACATATCTTGGTCCATTAACAGCCGGAATTTTAACCGGTAGTTTTGTCGTTGAAAAGATATTTGCTGTTCCAGGTCTGGGGACCTATTTTGTAACAAGTATCCAGAATAGAGATTATACGATGATCATTGGAGTAACAGTTTTTTATAGTACATTTCTGATTTTAATAACTCTTTTGATTGATATTTGTTATGGGTTTGTTGACCCCAGGATAAAGTTAGATAGTTAAGGAGTGAACTAAGTGGAGTACATAGAATTAACAGATGATTTATTTACTGAAGTAAGCAGGGAAGAAAAGAAAGCTAAAAAAATACAAAAAGAAGGTTTAAGCTACTGGCAGGATGTCTGGATGAGGCTTAAATCCAATAAAATGGCAGTTGCTGGTCTGATGATAATTATTATTGTCAGCTTTCTGGCGATATTTGGACCTTTAATGAGTCCTTATACATATGATGAACAGAATTTTGCTGTTTCAAATAATGGCCCATCTTTAGAACATCTTTTTGGTACAGATATGTTTGGCAGGGATATTTTTGTGCGTGTTATGTATGGTGCACGTATTTCTTTAAGTATTGGTTTTGTGGCCAGTTTTATTAATTTAACAATTGGTGTAATTTATGGTGGTATTTCTGGTCTTTTAGGTGGAAGAGCAGATAATGTGATGATGAGAATTGTTGATATTATCTACAGTATTCCCAGAATGATATACGTTATTTTGCTGATGGTTGTTATTGGTTCAGGCCTAAAAAGTATTTACATAACTCTTGGAATCGCATACTGGATTGGAATGGCAAGGATTGTTCGTTCCGAAGTTCTGAGATTAAAAAATGAAGAATTTATACTGGCAGCTAAAGTTCTCGGCACATCTCAAAAGAGAATTCTTTTGAGACATATTCTGCCAAATGCAATGGGTCCTATTATTGTTACACTTACCTTATCTATACCAAGTGCAATATTTACTGAAGCATTTTTAAGCTTTATTGGACTTGGTGTTTCAGCTCCTATGGCAAGCTGGGGTGTGCTTGTTAATGAAGCACTTTCATCACTTAGTATTTATCCATATCAATTGTTTTTCCCGGCAGCCGCAATCTGTATTACAATTCTGGGCTTTAATTTTTTAGGTGATGGACTGAGAGATGCACTAGATCCAAAATTGAGAAAGTAGGTAATATTATTTATGGCAAATAAGATTTTAGAAGTTAATAATTTAAATACATCATTTTATACAATGGCTGGAGAAGTTAAGGCAGTCAATGGTGTTGATTTTAAAGTTGAAAAAGCTAAAACACTTGGCATTGTCGGTGAATCAGGGAGTGGAAAAAGTGTTACTGTTTTATCTATTGTTAAGCTTCTGGCAAATAATGCTGAAATTAAATCAGGCAGTGTGCTTTTTAAAGGAAGA
>CAZLIW010000333.1:0-2384 GCA_964559325.1 uncultured Halanaerobium sp.
CTCTTTTTACACTTGATAGTGAATATAATGTAGTGCCATTACTTTATATTCACTATCAAGTGTAAAAAGAGGTTCTATAATATGGCTCAAAATCATATAAGAGTGAAATCTGGTCGTTTTATTGGGATCTAAGGTATCCGGTTCTTCACCAATTCCAACTATTATATCACCATCAGCAGCAAATACAGAAAAAGAAAACATCAACATTAAAATCGACAAAATTAAAATAACAGATTTTCTAAAATTCATTTTTTCTCCTTTCTGGTACTAATACTCTTTACTTCCTTCTCTCTACCAACAAAATTATTCATCACCTCCATTTAAAAAAGTCCCTTAATAATAAATGCTATCATTTCGCGCGGTAAAATAACCCTTTTATTTGTTATTTTTTTAACTATCTCCTTCATTTCCTTACTATAACCCATACAATCTAGATATATTAATTCAGCTTCACTATTTTTTAGATTTTCTGCAGCTTCCATTAAATATTTTTCATCTCGATAAGGAGAGGCATACTCTATTATGGGAGTAATATTAAATTCTGACCAGTACTTTTTTATCTGCCCTTTTTGTGATTGATCAGGTATAATTAAAGCCATTTTCTTATCAAAAAGAATATTCTTAATTAAGTTATAGATTATTTTTTGCGGCTGTATTAATATTTTCTGGCTTTCTAAATTTTCGAATCTACCTGTACAAAGAAGTAGAATAAGATCAATATCATCATCTTCTATTAATTTTAATTTTTCGTTAACTAACTCTACAATATATTTTTCTGCAAAAATTACTTCTCTGCCATCTCTCATTCTTGATACCAGTACTTCATCTCCAGCTTCAACAGCAAATTTTGTAGAAATCTCTTCGAAATTATACCCGTCTAAAGCACCATATTCAATTATTCTGCATTTTTCACCTAAAATATCTTTTAATTCTGGAGTCAGATCATCTCTTGGTGACTGGCCAATAGTAACTGCAGCAATATTTATCTTATCTTCCATTTTACTTCAAGCCTGGAGTCTGAAATTTTGTCATATCACCATATAGAGAAACTAACTTCTGAAATTCTCCTTTATCATAAAATTGACATTTTTCTTGAGAATAATATTTTGCAACTTCTACCACAAATCTCCCTGCAGACTCGATGTCCTCAAAGTGAGTCGCTCCACTTGCACAGCCGGCAACTGCTGTTTCAGTTGTTATTGCAACACCTACTAAAGGAGAATTGCTGGCCACAGCTGGCTGAAAAATACTATTTATGTGATACAGATTATTACTATAAGGAGTTATATCCTGCTGACTTACAGGAATTGCAACTGCTGGCTTGCCTGTAACCGTCTCCATAATTGAAATTAAATCTTCGCTTATTTTTAATATATATCCTTCTTTAATAGTCGGAGAAATAGTAAAACCTCTGTGATTTAAAACTCTGTTACCTTTTGTAGTATCAATAGAGAGAATTGCATCCATCTCTTCTAAAACTTCATGTTTATTCATTGCCTCCATATCTATAGGAGAATCCATAAATGGTACTGGTTTATGTTCTCTAGTAGGAGCATCTGGACAAATATGAGTTGTGACAATTACATCGCCTTTAAGTTGATCACCATTTTTTTTCATTCTTGCTATTTTTAATGCTGCCGCAAGTGAAGTTAGTGCTCCATCACCATCAGAAACAAAACCATTAATTTTCGGTCTGGCCCCTAATCCTCCGAGCCTTCCAATTATACCAAGAGCTGGAGCATTTTCATCATAACCACTTATTTTGATTTTAAGTCCATCTGTTGAACCATTTTGACCTTTAATCCCTGTCACAGTAACCTCATCAACACCATTTTCCTTTAAAAAATCTGCTACCTCTTTTCCATTAGCATCTGCTCTATCAAGCAGTGAAAAAATATCCAGTACTTCCTGTAAAATCATCTCATTCACTCCTCATAACTTTTTCTGAACTTCTTCTTTTTATAATTTAAATTGTTCTACAACAAATGATAAATTTGAGGTTAAAGAGCCTATTGACTTTAATTGGAATAGGCTCTTTAACCATCTTACTAAAACACTTATTAAATCAAATTACTAGAATGCTGTAACCTGAGAAATTAATTATTCAATAAAACCTGCATTTTTTAATTCAGCTCTTGCCTCTTCTTCATAATCCTCAGCCACTAAAATCACTGGACCTGTACATCCCATTCCGGTTTCTGCATAAACATCTTTTTTCCAGAGAGATTCTTTAGCAGCCTCAATTTCTAAAATATCAATACCTGCAATTTCTTCTCCAGTAACTTTTTTGGCAGGAGCCTCTACTTTTTCTGATTGTGCTGCTGAGTTGCTGCTTTTAATTTCAGAAATAATATCTTTGAGGCCGGCATTATTGGCAGCCTTCA
>CAZLIW010000334.1:0-2340 GCA_964559325.1 uncultured Halanaerobium sp.
CGAAAACAGCCTATAGTACCGGGTACAAGTGAAAAATATCACTTGTACCCGGTACACCCTATACATCTTACTTACACTTTACCTGCCGGTGTATAAATGATATAATTATTTTGATTGTAAAGAACCTGCTAATTTGCAGTAAATTAAAGGATGATTTTAATAAAATATTCCAAACAGGAGGATGTTAGATGTTTGAGTTCCTCAAGAAAATTTTTAAAGATCCAAATGAAAAAGAACTGGAAAAATTAGAACCTATTGTTGATGAAATAAATAATTTAGAATCTGAAATGAAGAGTTTAAGCGATTCAGAATTGAAGGCAAAGACTGAAGAATTTAAAGAAAGATATACCGGTGGAGAAAGCCTTGATGAACTGCTTGTAGAAGCGTTTGCAGTTGTTCGCGAGGCAGCACAACGTTCAACTGAAGAAGGATTTCGCCATTTTGATGTACAGCTTGTGGGTGGTATAGTTCTTCATCAGGGGAAAATTGCGGAGATGAAAACAGGTGAAGGTAAAACACTGGCGGCAACACTGCCTGTTTATCTAAATGCTCTGACCGGTAAAGGTGTACATGTTGTCACAGTTAATGATTATTTGGCCGAGCGTGACAGTGAGTGGATGGGCCAGATATATCGATTTTTAGGACTGTCGGTTGGAGTTATCTTAAGTGGAATGCCACCTGTTGAAAGGCGCAAAGCATATAATTGTGATATAACCTATGGTACAAATAATGAATTTGGTTTTGATTATCTGCGCGATAATATGGCATATAAAGAAGAAGATCTGGTGCAGAGAGAATATCATTACGCTATTTTAGATGAGGTTGACAGTATTTTAATTGATGAGGCAAGGACTCCACTGATAATTTCCGGTCCTGTACAGGAGTCAAGCAGTGATTACAAAAAGTTTAACAGAGTTATTCCTCATCTCAAAGAAGATGAAGACTATGAGCTGGATGAAAAAAATAAACTGGTTACACTTACAGAAGAAGGAGTAAAAAAATCTGAGAAAAAGCTGGGAGTAGAAAATCTTTATGCTGAAGAAAATTTCAAACTCAACCACCAGCTGAATCAGGCACTAAAAGCTCACACCCTAATGAAAAAAGATAGCGATTATATTGTAAAAGATGGAACGGTCAAGATTGTAGATGAATTTACCGGCCGGGTGATGGAAGGGCGCCGTTACAGTGAAGGACTTCATCAGGCTATAGAGGCTAAAGAAGGTGTGCAGGTACAGAAAGGAAGTCAGACTTTTGCCAAGATTACCCTTCAGAACTATTTCCGCATGTATGATAAACTGGCAGGTATGACAGGTACTGCTGCAACAGAAGAGGAAGAATTCAAAAAGATCTACGGCATGTCTGTTGTTGTAATTCCTACAAATGAACCTATGATAAGGGAGGACAAATCTGACCTTATTTTTACAAACACTGAAGCCAAGATAAAAGCTGTTATACGTGAGATCGAAAGACTTTACAAAAAGGGTCAGCCGGTGCTGGTTGGTACAATAGATATAGATAAATCTGAATTATTAAGTAAACTTCTGAAAAGAAGAAATATACCGCACAATGTTTTAAATGCTAAAAACCATGAGCGGGAAGCAGACATAATAAAAGATGCCGGTCAGAGGAAGAGTGTTACAATAGCCACAAATATGGCCGGGCGAGGTACTGATATTGTACTTGGAGATGGAGTAAAAGAGCTGGGAGGACTGCATGTACTCGGTACTGAAAGACACGAAAGCCGCAGGATAGACAATCAGCTCAGAGGACGGTCAGGACGTCAGGGAGATCAGGGTTCATCACAATTTTATGTTTCCTTAGAAGATGATCTACTGCGCCTGTTTGGTTCTGATAAAATAAACGGGATACTGGATAAATTGGGTATGGATGAGGATCAACCGGTAGAGCACAAAATTATTTCCAACTCTCTGGAGCGAGCACAGCAGAAGGTGGAGTCCCGCAACTTTGATATTAGAAAAGCGATTCTGGAATATGATGATATTCTAAATAAGCAGAGAGAGGTTATTTATGAGCAGCGACGGGAACTGCTCAGAACAGATCAACTGATGGAAAAAATTGAAGGAATGTTAGAAAAGCTGCTGGGTGATATTCTGGAGATGTTCATGCCGGGAGATATTCATCCAGAAGATTGGGATCTTGATGGAATGCTGGAATATCTAAAAGGTATTGGTATTGCTGGTGAACTAAAAAAAGAAGAATTTAAAAATAAGGAAAAAGAAGAAATAGAAGAATTGATTTTTATCAAAGCTCTCAGCAAATTTCAGGACAAGAGAGACGAAATTGGTCCGGAGAGATTTGACAGTATAATTAAATTCCTGT
>CAZLIW010000335.1:0-2333 GCA_964559325.1 uncultured Halanaerobium sp.
AAAACTGACCATCACCACCTATATTAAAAAGTCCTGTGCGGAAGGCGAATGCTACTGCGAGACCTGTAAAAATTAGTGGTGTAGTATTAACAAGGGTTTCTGCAAATCCATTTAAACTACCAAATGCACTGTTAAAAAGAACAATATAGGCCTGGACAGGATCTCTTCCAATTGCCAGCATAAATAAAGCTCCAACTGCAAGACCTGTAATAACAGCCAGTACAGGAATAATCATGCTGGCCAGCCATTTATAATAGCGGTTTTCTTCTTTTTTTTCTGCTATTAATTTATCATTACTGGCCATCGGTATCATCTCCTTTAGCTTTTTCACTTTCAGCTCCGGCCATCATCAGCCCCAGTTTTTCTTCTGTTGCTTCATTTTGATCAAGAATATCAACAATTTCACCTTCATATATAACTGCAATTCTATCACAAAGTGAAAGAACTTCATCAAGTTCCAGAGATATAAGGAGGACTGCCTTACCTGCATCTCTCTGTTCTATTAATTTGCTGTGGATAAATTCTATTGCACCTACATCAACACCTCTGGTTGGCTGTGCAGCTAGCAGAAGATCAGGATCTCTGGCAAATTCCCTTGCCAGAATAACTTTCTGCTGATTTCCTCCAGAAAGAGATTTTGCCATTATATTTTCATTGGGAGTCCTTATATCAAAATCTTCAATTAATTCTCGAGCAGATTCTTTAATCTTTTTGTAATTCATTTTTCCACTTTTTGCATAAGGATATTTGTAATGATTACCAAGTATTAGATTTTCAAAGAGAGTAAATTCCATTACAAGTCCTCTTTTCTGTCGATCTTCAGGAATATGAGCCACACCACTTTCAATAATATCTCTTGTACTGAAGCTGGAAATATTTTTCCCTTTTAACTTTATGGTACCTTTTCCCAGTTTTCTTAAACCTGTTAAAACTTCAGTCAGTTCACTCTGACCATTTCCTTCCACACCGGCTATTCCCAAAATTTCTCCTCTATGTACATTAAAAGAACATCCATTTAATGCATAAAGACCTCTGTTATTTTTAGCATACAGATTATCAGCTTCAAGAATAACTTCACCCTGTTCTGCTTCACCTTTATCAACTTCTAAAATCACTTCTCGTCCAACCATCATTTTTGCAAGTTCATCTGTAGTAGCATCCTCAGTATTGACAGTATCTATTAATTTTCCTCTTCTAATTACTGTTACCCTGTCAGCAATAGCTTTAACTTCTTTAAGCTTATGGGTAATAAAAATTATAGATTTTCCTTCATCGGTTAAACTCTTCATTATATCTATTAGTTCATCTACTTCCTGTGGTGTTAAAACTGCTGTTGGTTCATCAAGTATTAGTATATTTGCTCCTCTGTAAAGAGCCTTTAGAATTTCAACTCTTTGCTGCATTCCAACCGAAGTATCCTGTACAGCTGATCTGGAATCAACATTTAATCCATACTGTTTTGAAAGAGAATCAACTTCTGCAACAGCTTTCTTTTGATCTATCATTAAATTTTTTGTTGGTTCACTTCCCAGTACAATATTTTCTGCGACTGTAAATGGAGGTACAAGCATAAAATGCTGATGGACCATACCTATTCCGTGTTTAATTGCAACATTAGGTGAACTTATTTCTACTTTCCTGCCGTCAATAAATATCTGACCGTCATCATGCTGATAAAGTCCATAAAGACATTTCATTAATGTTGATTTTCCCGCGCCATTTTCTCCCAGCAAAGCATGAATTTCCCCTTTTTTTAACTTAAAATCAATTTTATCATTTGCAGTGACACCAGGAAATCTTTTTGTAATACTCTTCATTTCAACTGCAAAATCAGCATTTTCATGCACTAAAATTCCCCCTCTAAACCGAATTAAATATTGTTAAAATCATCTTCTATTATTTGATCCAGATCATTTTCCTCTATTAGTACCTCGCGTGGCTTACTGCCAGCATAAGGACCGACTATACCGTCTTCTTCCATTTGATCTATTAACCTGGCTGCCCGCGAATGACCAATATGTAATCTCCTCTGCAGCATGGATATAGAAGCCCTGTATTTCACCACTAATTTAACTGCTTCTTCATATAATTCATCCTGTTCATCATCTAGAGAAAGCTCAACATCTTTTATATCTTCAGTTTCTATTTCATAATCTGCTGAAGCCTGATTTTTCACAAAATCAGTAATTTTATTAATTTCTTCATTTGTTAAAAATGCTCCCTGTATGCGGAGCGGTTTCTGCATTCCAACAGGTGCAAAAAGCATATCACCTTTACCCAGCAGTTTCTCTGCTCCCCCCATATCCAGAATGGTTCGAGAATCAGTTTGAGAA
>CAZLIW010000336.1:0-2324 GCA_964559325.1 uncultured Halanaerobium sp.
AAGATATTAGGGAAAGAGGGAAAAATTACTGATTTTTATATTGGAGACAGTATTCATTTGCTGAGAGTTAAAACAAATGGAGCCAGTTTAAAAGAATTACTGGAAGAGGAAAGAGTTTGTCAGATTGATATTCCTCCCAAATTAATGTGTGAATTTCATCAGAAACTGGATGTCGATATTGATAATATTGATGTAAAGAGGATAGACACAGATCTTCCTGCGGTATGTGTTATTGACAGTGGAATAGTACCACAGCATCCATTAATTGAAAATTCATTACTTGATTATGGTGTTTTTAGAAATGATTTAGCTGATGGTATTGATGAAAATGGTCATGGAACAATGGTCGCAGGAATTGCTGTTTATGGCAATCTGGAAGACGCAATAGAAAATGAATCATTTAAACCATCAGCTCGACTGTTGAGTGTCAGAGTTACTGATAAAAATTCCAACCTTGGCCCGGATGATAAGCTATACATTAAGCAAATCGAAGAAGCGATAAAGTACTATAATAAACATTTTAATTGCAGAATCTTCAACCTTTCTCTGGGAGATCCGGATGATTATTTTTCAGATCAGCAGTATCAGAGCCGCTGGGCTCATATACTTGATAATTTAGCTCGCAAAAAAAACTTAATTATTGTGATTTCTACGGGGAATATTAATGCAAAACATTTTAATGAAGATTTTGGTTTAGAAGGAGGGCAAATTAAAAAGAATTTCCCTTTTTATTTATATACAGAAGAGGCCGGGCTATTAAACCCAGCTACTGCAGTAAACTGTTTAAGTGTTGGTTCAATAAATATAGAATTAAGAACAAGTAGAGGTTTTATTAATCATTCTCAAAAAGAAAAAGGAATAGATAAATTAATAATATCTAAGGAAAATGAGCCATCTGCATTTACCAGAACTGGGCCTGGGTTTAATGAGACAGTTAAACCAGATCTGGTTGCCTATGGTGGTAATATATATTATAATACACTTTCTAAGAAACTAATTTCTAATGATTATCAAAGTGGAATACCTTCTTTAAATAATAATTTTTTTGAGGAAGGAAAATTGTTTTCCTGTGCCAGCGGTACTAGCTTTTCGGCTCCATATATAAGTAATTTAGCAGCAAAGATCTTAAGCTACAATAAAGATTTTAAAAATAATACTATACGGGCTTTACTTGCTAATTCTGCTGATTATCCTCTGGAAGTTACTGAGGGTATAGAAAATTATATGTCGGGAATGCAGAGTGTTATTTTAACAAGATTATCTCAACTAGAAGATAAGGTTGATGATGAGGAATTTATTAAATTAATTACTTCAATTTTAGATAAGGGCTATTTAAATACTCAAAATAAGAATAAATTATTAAAATCAGAGAGATTAGATGAGGAAACTGAAAGATTGATTAAGGCTGTTCCAGGTGTAGAAGCTGAATATGATGACTTTTTATTAAGAGTCAGTGGTTATGGTTTCCCTGATATTGATAGAGCTTTAAAATCATCTGAGAATAAAGTCACTCTTTGAGCTGAAAATTCTATAAAGATAGATAGATTTGATGTATATAAAATACCTATACCTGAAGATTTCATTCATAAAACCGGATTGCGTAAAATAACAGTATCTCTTGCTTTTTCACCTCCAGTTAGACATACCCGGAAAGATTATACCGGTTATGTAATGGATTTTGAACTTGTTAGAGGCATCGATTTAGAGGAAATATTAGAAAGAGCTGCCAATGATGATAAAAGTGAAAACATTACTGATCTTGGTGGAGAAAGGTGCGGCTTTTGTCCTAAGACAGGTGTTATTAAAAATAGTACTCTGCAGAAGGCGTCTTTTGAAATTAAGCAAACTCCTAAGGACTATGGAAACAGCTATTATTTGGTAGTGATATCTCAGGACAAATGGATTACTAATAGTGCTGAATTTATTGAAACAACTGATGTAGAAGATTATTCTGTTGTGATTACCCTGGAGCATAAAAGCGAAGAAGTAAAAATGTATAATGAGATTAAAGCACGAATTGATCAGGAGGTAGAGGTTAAACCTGAACTTGAAGCTAATGTTTAAAAAAATTGTTGGAATTATTATGAAAAATGATACTTAAACAGGCAGGTATATTTATATTTCAACCAGGATAAAGTCAAAAAAGCTAAAGAATATTTTGATATTATCAAAAGCTTAAATGTTAACTCCAGAAACTATTCTAATTGGTTAAAGGAGCAATTAAGTGTTCTGTGATACCTTTTAATTAGAGTTGTGAATATTTTGGGGGGTGGGCGTAATAGATTTGAAAAGAATTTTTGATTTTGTTGCAAGTTTAATTGGAT
>CAZLIW010000337.1:0-2322 GCA_964559325.1 uncultured Halanaerobium sp.
AAAAAGCAGCCGCCAATCCGGAATTTGTAGAAAAAGCTACTAAAGCTCAACAGCCTCTGGATATTCAGGTATTAGACGATGCTCAAAAACTGGTTGACCAATATAATAGTAACATTAAAGAATTACACAAAAAGTTCCAGTGGTAAGAAATAACTAAAAAATATTTGAAGCAGAGGGAGAAGCATATGCTTCTCCCTCTTAATGAAATTCAAGTTGATAGAGGAGGAAAAAACAATGAAAATGGCTGTAAAAGATAAAATTACTGCCGCTGTTATTTTTATTATAAGTATTGCTGGATATATAAAAGCCGGAGAATATGAAATGGGAGGAGCCAGTACTTTTCCAAAAGCAATTTTTATGGGAAGTATTGTTCTTTCAGTTGCATTATTTTTAGCAGCTCAATTTGATTTTTATAAAGGAAAAGAAAAAAAAGAAAATATTAATATAAAAAGAATGGGAATGATTATTGGAATTACCATACTGTATTTTGTATTGATTGATACAGTTGGATATTTTATTGTAACTCCATTATTTTTATTTTTATTATCAATTATTCTTGGTTATAAAAATAAAAAGATTTTATTTCTCTATCCCCTCTTTTTTAGTATATTTTTATATCTAGTATTCAGATCTTTTTTAAATGTGCCATTACCAATGGGAATTCTATCTTAAAATAAATTGAGGAGGTAAAAATTTATGTGGGGTTCATTACTTGAGGCTTTTTCGACAATCTTTAGTTTTTATGGTATCTTCTTAATGGTTTTTGGTGTTGCTGGAGGTATAACAATTGGTGCTATGCCTGGCTTATCAGCTACTATGGGGGTTGCTTTATTAATTCCTATAACTTTTGCTATGCAGCCTGCCTATGGACTCATTTTACTTGGAAGTATATATATTGGAGCAATTTATGGAGGTTCAATATCTGCAATATTAATAAGAGTACCTGGAACACCTGCTTCTGTTGCTACAACACTTGATGGCTATCCGATGACTACAAACGGTGAAGCAGATAAGGCATTAAAAATTTCTATAACTTCTTCTGTTACTGGTGGGATAATAAGTGCTCTTGCCTTATTGTTTATTTCACCGCCACTTGCAAAAATTGCTTTAGAATTTGGTCCAGCTCAATATTTTTGGGTTGCACTTTTTGGTTTGTCCATAATTGTAACATTGTCTGCAGATAATCCTATAAAAGGATTTATTTCAGCAGCGATTGGTCTTTTTGTGGGGGTAGTTGGAATGGATCCACTTGTAGGTACTTCAAGATTTACATTTGGAAATGTAAATCTACAGAGTGGTGTTCAGGTTATTGTACTGCTGATAGGCTTATATTCTATACCACAGGTTTTAGAAACTTTAGAAAGTGGTAAGTTAAATAAAGGTATCAGTGTTATGAAAAGAGATAAACTTATTTCCCCGAAAGAAATTTTTGCAGAAATAAAAGAAATCTGGCCTACATATTTAAGATCTGGTATTCTTGGAACATTAATAGGAATCATTCCAGGTGCTGGTGCAAATATAGCGTCTTATGTTGGATATAATGAGGGGAAAAGATGGTCCAAACACCCCGAAAAGTATGGTACTGGTTATAGTGAAGGGATTGCGGCTTCTGAAGCAGCTAATAATGGTGTAACCGGAGGATCTTTAATTCCACTTTTGACTTTAGGAGTTCCCGGCAATGGAGTAACTGCAGTTCTTATTGGTGGTCTTTTAATTCAGGGATTAAATCCCGGTCCAAGATTATTTGCACAAAATGCAGATATTGTTTATTCTTTTATGGGAGCAATTTTGATAGGTAATTTTATTATGCTTGTACTTGGATATTATGGAGCAAATTTATTTGTAAATGTTGTTAAAATACCTACAGCGGTTTTAGGACCGATCATTATAGTATTGAGTATTGTAGGGTCTTATGCTATTCAAAACAGTTTATTTGATTCTGGTTTAATGCTGGGTTTTGGTCTACTTGGATATTTAATGAGAAAACTCAATATAGACTCTGCCCCTGCTGTGCTGGCTTTAATTCTTGGGCCTATGGCAGAATCAAATGTTCGACGAGCACTCCTGATGGGTGCAGGTAATCCTGCTGTCCTATTTAAGGGATTGATTAACTGGGTATTAATTATTATGATAGTAGGTTCTATGGGTTTTGCATTCTACACATTTTATAGAGAAAGAAGAACTGCTTCTACAGACAAATAGATATTATAAATTAGGAGGATCAGATTTATGTCAGAAACTGTTAGCAAAAAGAAAACAAAAATTGAGATTAATCAGACATGGTGCAAAAGTTGCGGCATATGTGTGGACTTTTGCCCAACA
>CAZLIW010000338.1:0-2317 GCA_964559325.1 uncultured Halanaerobium sp.
CTCCAGATGAAAGTGAACCTGCCAGTAACCCTCCAAGTGCCTGTACATCCCAGAGGCCGACAACTACAGGTACAACAACAGCTAAAAGTCCTGGTACTACCATCTCTTTTAATGCAGCAGTTGTACTGATATCAACACATTTTCTGTGGTCAGGCTTCTGAGTTCCTTCCATAATACCTGGCATTTCTTTAAATTGTCTTCTTACTTCTTCAATCATTTCTCCGGCAGCTTTACCAACAGCCTCCATGGTAATCGCAGAAAATAGAAATGGAAGCATTGCACCGATAAAGAGGCCAATAATTACCTGTGGATTTGTTAAACTAATATTCTGCAGTCCAACAGCTTCTGAAAATGCAGCAAACAGTGACAGTGCTGTCAGTGCAGCTGAACCAATAGCAAATCCTTTTCCAATAGCGGCGGTAGTATTACCTACAGAATCCAGCTTATCTGTAATATCTCTAACACTGGCATCAAGTTCAGCCATTTCTGCAATCCCACCTGCATTATCTGCAATTGGGCCATAAGCATCTACAGAAAGAGTGATCCCGGTAGTTGATAACATACCTACTGCAGCCATTGCAATTCCATATAAGCCGCCAAATTTAAAAGCAATAAAAATAGCAGCTGCAATGACAAGAACTGGAAACATAGTACTTCTCATACCCACAGAAAGACCACTTATAATATTTGTTGCGGTTCCTGTCTGTGACTGACTTGCTATATGCTGTACAGGTTTATAATGTTCAGAAGTATAATATTCAGTAATGCGACCTATAATTGTACCTGCAATTAAACCAGAAATAATAGCGAAAAATACTCCCATATTACCAATCAGTGAATTAACCAAAAAGTATGCAGCAATTATAGTTATTACTGCAGCACTTATGGAACCTCTTTCTAAAGCTTTAGCAGGATTTCCACCTTCCTTGGCTTTAACAAATCTTGTTCCAATAATAGCAGCAATAATACCTACAGCAGCAAGCAGCATCGGCAGCATAATAAGATTAACTGGTGTACTAACTCCCAACTTTTCTGCAACAGATGGTGTTGCACCTAAAGTCACCGCGGCTACAATTGAACCTACATATGATTCAAAAAGATCGGCTCCCATTCCTGCAACATCACCAACATTATCACCAACATTATCAGCTATAACAGCTGGATTGCGGGGATCATCTTCAGGAATACCCGCTTCTACTTTTCCAACCAGATCAGCACCAACATCAGCAGCTTTGGTATAAATTCCACCACCAACACGTGCAAATAGTGCAATAGAACTGGCTCCAAAAGCAAAACCTCTTAAGAATTCCACATTATCTGCAAAAAATATGTAGAGAATTCCCAGACCTAATGTTCCTAAACCAACAACAGACATACCCATAACAGAACCACCTGAAAAAGCAACAGTAAGAGCTTCATTTAGCCCTGTCTGAGCTGCATTAGTAGTTCTGGCATTGGATTTTGTAGCAATCTGCATACCTATAAATCCGGCTAAAGCAGAAAAAATAGCACCTATAATAAACGACAGAGCTGTCTGCCAGCCCAGACTTGGTACAAATGTCATGATAACTGCTACAATGATAACAAAAACAGATAACATTTTATATTCACGGCCCAGAAATGCCATGGCCCCTTCATTAATGGCATTAGATAGCTCTGCCATCCTTTCGTTACCCACTTCTGCTCTATTAACTTTTCCTGCCAGGAAAAATGCAAATACCAGTGCAATTAAACCTGCCAGGGGTGTGTAAAAACTCATGCACTAACCTCCTTATTTGAAATTATATAATTAACTTATTATTTAGTACATTATTATTTAAAGAAATGCAAGTACAAGTGAATTGATCATAAAGACAATCGCTGCACCTGCTGTAAACTTGCTCAATTTCGCTTCTAATCCTTTTTGCGATTTACCAAAAAATGTTGAAGCTCCCCCATCAATTACACCGGAGAGACCCGCACTTTTCCCAGATTGAAGTAAAACACCTACTATAACAGCAATAGCCACTATTAAATGAAAGATTTTTAAAACTAGCACCCGATATTTCACCTCCAGTGATTAAGTAAAATCTATTACCTTATATACATACTCTAACACGTATTTCATTTTAACATACTGTTAATAAAAAAACAATAATGATTAAAAGAAAAAACAATTCTAATTATTCTAAATATTAATTCTGCCACCCCTGTTTTAGGAGTGGCAGCAAATTTATATTCTTCTGGCCGCTTTTTCCCGATCAATACCCTTTATTTTTGCTATCAAAATATCTCTTAATCCAGTAAGAAGGGAATAAAAAATAGGTATTATAAATAA
>CAZLIW010000339.1:0-2312 GCA_964559325.1 uncultured Halanaerobium sp.
TTTTGAAGTTAGAATTGAGTAAATTTATTTGATCATTGCCTGATATTAGTTAATATTTTCCTTATTTATTGAAATAAAAAAACCTTTCTTAACCTTAATTATAAAAAGTTTTTTTATTTAAAGCAAGTATTTTGGAAAATATGACTCTCCCTTTATAGAATGTTATATTTTAAATTTTATTTTAGAATTTTATGATATGTAATTAATAATAAGAATAATTCTTTTTTAGATGACAACTTTGCTTACTAAATAAAACAAAATATTAGACATAATTAAGTTAATATAAAATAAAAGGCCAGATATCTGATTGGATTTTCCAGAAATCTGGCTCTCATTTATTTGGCTTTCTTATTCGAATAATAATTTTATTTGGAATACAGGCAATAATTTCTCCCGGTTTCTCTATCCAGTTAGTATCTACACATATTTTATTGGGACACGGAGATTCCAGCATCCGTACTTTCCCATCTTTTACCTCAACCTTACTAATCCCAATTTCACCTTCAATATAATAAATTTTACTCTTATTATTTTTATATTCTTTAATTGGAATTTCTTTTATAACCTTATCTTTTGCTTCTATAATAATTTCAATTCCTTTTCCATCATTAAAAAGTAATAATAAAAATAATACAGCAATACTAATTAAAATAAATATAAACAAGTATAATAAATCTGATTTAGACAAGTTTAACCTCCTAAAATATTTAATATTTTAAAATACTACCCCCATAAAATGGAGGTAGTATTATATAAACTTTTATCTATTTTCTTCAGGAACAAATTCTGGTAATGTTCCATCAGCTGCTTTTTGACCTGCAATTAAACCATGAGCTGCTGCATCAGGAATTGCATTAGAACCTAATCTATTGGTTCCATGTACTCCTCCTACTACTTCACCTGCAGCATATAATCCAGGTATTACATTTCCCCACATATCCTGTACTTCAGTTCTAGGTGTAATTTTTAGACCACCCATAGTATGGTGAACTGATGGCCATTGTGGAATTGCATAATATGGACCTTCTTCAATTGTCTCAGCTACACCTTTATCTATTCTTTTATCAAAATCAGGATCTTCACCTTTTCTTACATAGTCATTATGTTTTTCGATAGTGTTAATAAGATTCTCAGCAGGTATATTAATTTCATTATCAGCATATTTATGACTATTAATAATACCTACAAGCTCTTCTAATGTTTCAGCTTTAAAAACTCTATTTCTTTCAATACCTCTTTCCATATCTTCTTTGGTTGTAAATTTAGTCATCATATTTTCATTAAATATAGCAAAGGTTGGAAATCCACCACTATTCATTGCTGCCATTGAACAAACATCGCGGCGTTCTCCTTCATTTACATACCGCTCTCCATTTGTATCAACATAAACTATACCAAAACTTGGACCACTAAATGGAACTACTGCAACATGATCTAAAACTCCATTATTTGGGTTAGCAAATGGATACAACTGAATATATGACATTTGAAGAGTATCTGCACCAATTTGCTGAGCTATTTTAATACCTTCACCAGTTGCACCTACATGATTAGTAGTTGGCATATCTTCGTTAATCCAGGGCACATACTTTTTGCGCATTTTTTCATTTCCAGAAAATCCGCCTGAAGCAAGAATAACACCATTATTAGCTTTTATATTTTTATATCCATCAGATTCTTTAACCCTAATTCCTAAGACTTTTCCTTTAAGAGGTGCTTCCCTATATATGTAATTCATTTCTGTTTCTAGCATTACATCAACACCAGCTTCTTCTACCATTTTTTTCTGCACTAATACTATATCACTACCACTTTGATTAATAGTGGTATGTGTACGATAACCATAGTGTCCACCGGGACGTGACAGTGCTTCTCTTAATTCTAATCCATTATCAATCATCATATTTAAAAAGTAAGGGGCACCATAAACAAAATTCTTGACTAAAGCTGGATCACTCATATAGTCTCCACCTTTTATAGTGTCTTCTATATGTTGTTCTGGTGTATCAGGTTCATACCCAACTTTTTCTGCCATATTTAGTTTGCTGGTATATGAAGCATAAACTCCACCATTGATCTGGGAATTACCACCAACGAAAGGCATTTTTTCTATCAAAACAGTATTTGCACCATGTGTTTGAGCATTATAAGCTGCTGCCAAACCAGCAAATCCACCACCAATTACTACTACATCATAACTTTCGTCCCAATTTGCTGGTGGTTCAATAAATTCCGCATCTTCAGCCATTAAAGAAAAAGATATACTGAAAATCAATGTCAAAGAAACTAATAAAATAAGCACTTTTTTATAT
>CAZLIW010000340.1:0-2304 GCA_964559325.1 uncultured Halanaerobium sp.
TGTAATTGATGATGAAGGTAATGAATTGAAAGGAACTGTTACATCAAGTTTTGCGACTGTAATTACAAATTAAATAGAAACAATTTTTTAAAAATTAGAATTATGAAAAAAATTATTTTATTAATTGCAGTTTCTATAAGTATTATAACTGCTGCAAGTGCACAGAAAATTAAAGTTGAATCAGGCGATTTGTCTTTTTTAAAAGATGTAGCTGAAATAAGTGTTGTCTTTAATTATCCGGAAGATATGAAATTTGGGAAAATGACACTTGAAGAATATGTTGATGAGAAAGTGAAAGAAAGAGAAGCAAAAGAAGAAGGAAGTGGAGAAATATGGAAAAGCAAATTTTATGCTGATAGAGATCGTTATAATGAAAGATTTATTGAAACATTAACAAAATATTCCAAAAGCTTATCTGCTGCTGAAAACAATGCCGATTCTAAATATACAATGATCGTGAAAACAACCTTTACAGAACCTGGATTTCAGCTTGGATTTCATTCTAAGGGAGCTGTCGTAGATTTTGAAATTAATTTTATTGAAACCAATGCTCCGGATAATATTCTTGCTACTATTAAAATGAGTAAAGCGAGTGGTGTGGCACATCCCGATTCTGGGGAGAGAGTTGCTGCAGCTTATGCTAATGGTGGTGCGGTATTTGGTAAATATTTGAAAAAGAATTGCTTATAAGATATGGTAGCTGTATTTAACATAGAGTTATTATTCCAGGTGTAAAAATGAGAATAACAATCTTATTATTTGGCTAAGCTTTGAATTACATGAAACTATTGAATTTCAAGAATATAAATAAATCTAAAATTGAAAAATCTAATGATATGAAGAGAAATGTTATAACAATACTTTGTGTATTAATTTCGATTCTGGCATATTCTCAAGAAGACCTTGACCAATTCTTAGTAAAGTCGGGATATATAGAATATGAATTAACTGGAAGTACAAAAGGAACAAAAAAAATCTGGTGGGATAATTATGGTGATAAAGAGCGAGAAGAGATTAAATCGGTTTCGGAAGTAAAAATATTTGGAATGGTGCAGAAAGAAGAGGTGCATTCTATTCATATTTCCAATGGAGATAAATACTGGGATATTAATTTATTAGATGGGACAGGAGTTACAGGAGATGATTCAAATTACGATGCTGTTGATTTTTCTGAAGATATGACTGATGCTGAAAAAAAGAAATTCGAAGAGGATTTGTTAAATGCTTTGGGTGGAAAAAGACTCGATCCAGAGAATTTTCTAGGTTATAAGTGCGAAATTATAGAAGTTATGGGTGCTAAATCATGGCTTTATAAAGGAATTGCATTAAAATCAACAGCAAATATGATGGGAATTGAAGTTAATGAAACAGCAATAAAGTTTGAAGAAAATAAAAATATTCCAGCTTCTAAATTTGAGCCACCAGTAGATATTGAATTTAAAGAAAGTGGGTACTAAGAATTTAGTTGCGTTTTTAATATGAAGGATTTGATAATTGTTATCAAATCCTTTTTTTAATTAATAATTTATTTGCTTATAATTTGTTACTTATATTTGTATATAAATTATAGATTATTACAATATGAGTAAAAAGATGCAAATTGATGCAACTGACCGTAAGATTCTTTCGCATTTAATAAAAAATGCTCGTACACCTTTTTTAGAAATTGCACGTTCTTGCGGCATTTCTGGTGCGGCTATACATCAAAGAATTAGAAAGTTAGAAGATTCTGGAATAATTAGTGGTTCAAAGTTTATTGTACAACCAAAAGCGGTTGGTTTTGATATTTGTGCCTTTGTAGGAATATTGTTAGACAAGGGGCATGTTTTCGCTAATGTTATAAAAGAAATTGAGAAAATTCCTGAGATTGTAGAATGTCATTTTACAACAGGAAATTGGTCATTACTTGTAAAAATATATTGTGTAGACAACCAACATTTAATGAATGTACTGGTAAACAAAATGCAGAATATTCCGGGTGTTGCACGCACAGAAACTTTTATTTCCTTAGAACAAACTATTGATAGAGAGTTTAGCATTTAACAGCCTAAAGCAGCAGACTCCAGGCTGTTGAATGCTATTTCGCATTTATTTACTCGTAACGTAAGGCATTAACCGGATTTGTCCTGCTAGTTTTTAATGCCTGATAACTTACAGTTCCAATAGCTATAATTAAGGCTGCAATACCACTTATTAAGAATGGCCAAATCGTTAAATCTATTTTATAAACAAAATTGTGTAACCAGTTTTTCATAAAATACCAGGCTATTGGCCAGGCAATGATATTCGATACAATGACAAGTT
>CAZLIW010000341.1:0-2301 GCA_964559325.1 uncultured Halanaerobium sp.
CGGTCCCGCCATACAAGCCTGTGCGGGTTTCCCCGCCGTGTTTCACGGTCCCCCGTTAAAAAATTACACTAATATAATTAAAAGTCACAAAACCACCAAACCCCCGCATGGCTTGTGATGGCGTGTTACAAATTGTGCTCGGAAAGACAGCCTTGTCCAGTTGATAGGTTGTTTGCTATGAAAAACTAAAACAAATTTGTTTTTGGGTGGAATTCCTAATTGCTGGTAACAGCAAAATTTAGTTAGACTGCAAATTCTTATTTTTCTTTTCCTTGAAGATCTTCTGATTTAATTCTTGTCATTTTACTAAATTTTAAGTTATTAATTGAAAAGAAGTAGGCTATTCTTTAATTGATAGCCTACTTAATTGAAATTAGATTTATTATTCTGAGTCTTTTACGCAACGGATTACAAATCCTCCATATTTTCCATCCCAATTCGATCCTCCGGGAATAGGAGCTGAATATTCTGCACTACCATCAAAAATTCCAACAAGTGCATAATTTGGTTCGCCAGAATTTCCTATTGTTAGAATTTCTCCAGAAGAAAGAATTCCTTCTCCAGGATTCAGCATACCTTCATAATACATGCCATTGACATAAACACTTAAAGCAAAATTAAATCCTGTTTCATTTGTTGGCATTATATGATAACCATATATCGTTTCAACTTCTGGAAGGTGACCTACCCTTGACTGTAATTTTGTGCCCGCAACTTCTTTTCCCAAGTAATCAACTAATTCATTCCATTCTTCTTCAGTAGGAATATGCCAACCTTCTGGGCAAATACCTTGAACATTTTCTCCTATTGGAACTAGAGAATCAACATGATATCCAGTTGCTGCTGTCCATGTATATGCAATTCCCCCAAGCTCTTTAGATGTCTCTGATTCATCAGACCATGTATAGAATTTATCATCTCCATCATTATCTGTACCTTCTGGCCATTTTTGATACCCATCTCCTTCTGGTTCATATTTTAAGTTTTCAGCAAACCAAGTCTGATTTCCTATTGTTACAATTTTATATACTCTACCATCTCTGGGATCTGTAAATGTTTCATAATCAGATTTTTCTGGTTCTATATAAAACTCATTGTAGGACCAATTACCAGTACCAGAAACATCTTCATTTTCCCAAACACGAACCCAAAGACAATTAAGCTCTATTGAACCATCTTCAAACTTTTCTCCTGTCACGATATGAACTCCCTCTGGAATTTCCGTCCCAATTTGATCATAATAATAATCGCTTTCGCCTGAAATTTTTTCCCCATCTAACTTTGTAAACCAAGGATTTATTTCACTTTGAAAGAAAATTGTAAATCTATTTTCAGAACCCTCTAGTCCATAACTAATTCTTCTTGATAATCTTCCGCTGAGATAACTTGATAAAATCTCTGTAGATGATATTTCACATAAAAAAGATCTCCAATTACCACCACATCCATAATCCATCCAATCCTCTTCTACAAATTCAGATGTTACACCATCTATGTTCACAAAATGGTTTTCTTTCCTTAAAACTTCATAAGTTCCTGTTAAATCAATGGGATTATCACCTGTGTGTAATTCCATTTCATTTGCGAAAATTGCATCAGCAATATATGGATTGGCAAGCATTTCTTGCAAATTTTCAAAATTACTGTATTTTATTTCAGGTGGTTTTCCAGATAAAGTATCTGATATTGTTTTTTCTCCTTCACTTCCTCTTATTTTAACTGTAACTATGTAGTCCAAGGTTGAATCTGGTACAGTTATGTCTTTTAATGATGCTGATTCGAATTCTTCCCAAATTGATGTTTCAATTAATCCAGGAATTACCCATTGAATTTCATCAGCACCTTCTGAAGCAGATGCATCTAAAAAGTAGTTGCCATCTCCGTTATCGATGATTTCTAATTTAACTTCTAATTTTGGTATAAATGATTCATCTTTCTGGCAAGAAGTAATTAATATTATTAAAAATAACAAAGGATAAAATGTTTTTTTCAAATTTCTCATAATTGTAATGTTAAGTTTTTATTAAAACTATAAATAATCTATGAAATATAAAAGTTATATTAGTGTGTTAAAAAATCTAATGCAGCTGAAAGCTGCAAAAAGCGCGTTGGGAAACAAATTTGTTTTTATTGTCATTTCTTCCATACCAATCCTGATAAAATATCGGTCAAACCACCATGATTAGAGATTATATTTTAATTATTAAATATCAATTAAGCGTCAATTTAAAATAAATTATCAAAATGAGAATTATTTTTTTTACAATTAAATGTCTATCAAAATGAGATGAAGTTTTCGGA
>CAZLIW010000342.1:0-2280 GCA_964559325.1 uncultured Halanaerobium sp.
GGCGAAACAGGGCTCGAACCTGTGACCCCCTGCTTGTAAGGCAGGTGCTCTCCCAGCTGAGCTATTCGCCCTTTTGCGGCTGCTCAATTAGCAACCCTTTGTTGTGTCAGCAATAACTAGTATACACAATGATGCTGTTTAAGTCAAAAAGCGAAAAATGCTTTGAGAAAGAATAAAGCTCCATTATGTTAAATATACTACAAAATACTTTGAAATTCAAGTCCAAACAATAAAATTTTACTTATTCTCCAGAGGAGTTAAAAATAATTTCCAGATCCTTATTTTTCTTCATATAATTATATATGTCAGCAACTAGTGCTGGCCCCATATCTGTGTCTACAGATTGATATGTATTAACTACTGTGCTGTACAAATCTTTGATATTAAAAAAGAGATCTCCATCCAGTATTTGATCTAACACTGCATTTATAACTTTTTTCTGGCGCATTAATCTATCTCCATTATTGCTGTCATAGTTATACCATCTCACATAATTTAAAGCTTCTTTTCCGGATAATAAATTATCACCCTGTTTAAGATTTAATCCCAGGTCAGGAATCTTTAATGCTTCTTCAAGATGGATATTTACTCCTCCAAGTTCATCTATTACCTTTTCAAATGCTTTATAATCAATATAAACGTGATAATCTATTTGTTCTCCTCTAATTTCTTCTACAATATCACTAAAATCATCACCATAGTTTTGGCTCAGGTTTTTACCATTATATTTTATGCTGCTTTTTAAAGGATCAATAATTAATTTATCTTCTGACGGCCTTAGGTTTGCAATCATAATAGAATCTGCTTCTACTGTACCTCTGGCAACACTTTTTTCATCGTCCAGGCCCACAAACAAAATATTTAAATTCTGTCCAAAATCTGAATCATTTAAACCTGCCAGTCCCGGAAAATCTCCAGTCTTCAGATAATAGCCAGCTGTTCCGGCAAACAATAAAAGCAGTGCTAATAAAATTACCCAGACCCAACCCTTTTTTGAACTCTTATTATTTGTTTCTGTATTTCCATCACCTGTTTTTGCATTTTTTTCATTTTCATTATTTATTTCAGCCACTCTAAATACCTCCTCAACCTTCACTACCTTAAATATTCGTGATAATAATAGCAAATTCCTGCATAAATAAATATTTTGTACAAATTTCTCAAAAATTATTGACAAAAATTGATTATATGGTATAATTTATAAATGTGACGCCGAGGTGGCGGAACTGGCAGACGCGCAGCGTTGAGGGCGCTGTGGGCTTTTGCCTGTGCGGGTTCGAGTCCCGCCCTCGGCACCATTTAAATTTAATAAGTTAATTTACCCCCAAGTTTACCCTGGTAATGCAGGTTTCTTGGGGGTTTTTTGCTTTATATATTATTTATTGATTTTATTCAATTAAAATCAACTGTCAAAGATAAATTAACATTTTTAATAACTTGCATCATTTAAATCCCAATAAGCTTCTGTTTCAATTAAATACTTATTTTCAGTTACAACTCCAAAATTCATTTCGAATCCCTCAATATATTCTATTGCTTTTCTATCAGCTTTATTTTTTATAGTTCCATCTGCTCCATATTCTAATAATAATTCAATTACTTCAGGATCTTTAGCATTATAGGCAGCTCTATGCAGAGCAGTATTTCCATTACTATTTTGATAATTTACATCCACTCCAGCCTTTAGAAGTACTTCTACTACTTCTGCATTATTGTCCTCAGCAGCTTCTATTAATGGAGAATTATCATAATTATCATTTGGATCTGCACCCAGTTTAATTAATTTTTTTGTAATTTCAGGATTACTGTTATATTCTGCAGATTGGTATAATGGATTTGGCACATCACTAAATAAACTTCCTTTAATTTCTGCTCCATTTTCTACTAAAATATCGATAATTTCTGGATCATTACTATATTTGGCAGCATACAATATAGGAGTAAAACCAGATTCAGTTTTAGAATTCACTTCTGCTTTGTTTTCAATTAAAGACTTAACTACATCATAATTATTGAAGGCAGAGGCTCTCATTAATGGAGTAAGCCCTTTTTTATTTCTAGAATTAACATCAGCTCCATTTTTCACTAATAAATTAATAACTCTAGAATCCGGATTATATGTCGCTGCATAGTAAATTGAATTTCGACCTGATGAATCCCTCTTATTAATCCCGACACCTTCATCAATGATATTTTTTACAACTTCATAACTGTTATATCTCGAAGCATACATCAGTGCAGTTATATTATCATCATCTTTGTCGATAACTGCAGCTCCTT
>CAZLIW010000343.1:0-2276 GCA_964559325.1 uncultured Halanaerobium sp.
CCACCCCCGTATCTTTATTCATATATTTATAAAAAAATATAGGTTTTTTATTCATATGTTTAAGAGATTAGTTTTCAAATAAAAAAAATTGCAGAGATTGTTAAACTACCTCTGCAACTTAATAAATTTTAAAATTATCTATTACTGCCTATATTGGTTCTCCTAGCATCAGTATTATCCGTTTGATTTCTGTATTTTATTTCTATCTGTAAATTGTCTAAAACTCTAAAGTGAAGAATAGCAGGCACTCCTTCTGAAAAGTACACAGGTAGATTGTCTTCCACTATCATTAATATATATCTGCCTTCTGTTAAAGTTGGACAATTTCTGCCTTTAAGGTTATATTTGTAGTACCCACCTTCACCATTTTCAAAATTACTCTTTGAATGTTTTCCATTACCTGTACTTGTCTTAAACTCACTAGTCCCAATTTCTAATACAGGATTATTCTGGAATATTATAGCACCTACTGTTGTTAATTCTATATCTTCTTCTTCGAATATCCATATTTTAGGATACATAAGCTGTTCCATAACCCAGAATCTTATTTGGCTGCAGCTTTTATCTAAAATAAAGTTGTCTTCTGTTGGAGGTAACCATAACCCAAACAAACCAACCATTCCTTCTGGAATTATTTCATCTTTTATGAATTCTTCAAGGCTATTATTTTCTTCTCCTTGGTTTCCTTCATTTCCTTGACCAGGGTCTTCATTTCCTTGTCCTGGATTCTCTTCATCATTCCCTTGTCCAGGATCATCCTTTCCGCTTTCTTCTTCATTTCCTTGTCCTGGATTTGGATTACCCTGCTGTCCGTCGTTTCCTTGACCTGGATTACCATCTTCAAAAATAGGAAACTCAATAATCAATTCTTCTAATACCGTTTCATGAATTTCTTCTCCAAATACTGTGAACAGTACTTCTTGTCCTTCAATATTATCAGGATTTTCTATCTGAACATTGAATTCTAGAAGAAAATCATCATTAAAAATCCACTCTTCAGTTGCAGGTAAGCATTCAGCTTCATATGTTGTTGATACTGCAACTACATCTGAAGTAACAAATGCATCTTTATTCGTTTCATTTTTTTCTAAATTTAATCCATGTGTGTCAAATTCATAACCGATCTTTCCGTTACTTACTTCGTAAGGAACTAGAAGTCTCAACTTTTCAACTTCATCTAAATATTCCCTATCTAAGTCTTCGCAGCTGAAATCTAAGCATATTGTTTCTGTTTCTTCTTCTAAATCTTCACTTAAAGTTGTGTAAATTATATCTTTGAATTCTTTTAATACTATAAAATTTTCTTCATCTATAGAATATCCAAGCTGTATCACCAGTTTGTCAGATGCATCTAAACTTAATTCAGCTGTAACTTCAATAGTAAGTTCATCTTTTGTCGCTTCTCGATTTCCTTCAACTTCCAAGTCTGTATAGAAGTCTTCATCAATTGATTGCCAATGAGTAAAACTACCATTTAAAGTCCATTGATATTCTAATATTTCTTCTGCATCAACACTTGTTACATTAATATAAGGTTTTTCATTTCCACCGCTTTCACTTCCACCGCTGTCATTACTTCCTTCTTGTGCGAAAATACTCAATGGTATTAAAGAAAGAATTAACACAGCAACTAAAAATAAGTATAGGATTTTTCTTTTACCAAGCATTGTACTACCTCCTTTTATTTATCTAAATATTCTGCTATTATTTTTATAAACTCACAGCGTCTAACATTATTTCTTACTTTAAATGTACTGTCTGGATAACCGTTCACAATAGCTTCTCCAGTAAGTTTTCTAAGAGTTTCTCTTAGATGTACAGGTACTTCTTCTAAATCTGTATAAAAATTATCTGCATCTGTTTCTTTAAGTTTAAAAACATTTGCTGCTGCTTTTAATAAATCTTCTCTTGTGGCCATTTCTTTTGGCTTGAAGTTGCCATTTTCGTCTAATTGGATAGCATTGGATGCTACTGCTTGCCTTACATAATCTTTAGCCCACTGGGCTACATTTTCTATGTCCTTGATTTCAGCTACATCATCATTTTCTAATCCCAAAGCATTTACTATAACCTTAGCCATTTCTTCTCTTGTAATGTAGTTATCAGGATTGAAATTCCCATTTTGATCTCCACAGCATATATTCATACTGACTGATTTGTAAATAATTCTTTCGGACCAATGGCCTTTAGAATCCAGCAGTTTAGGGAAATTAGGATATAATGCTGTGGAGTATGTAGAAAGATGGTATACTGTTGCAGACACTGTATTGTTTTCA
>CAZLIW010000344.1:0-2225 GCA_964559325.1 uncultured Halanaerobium sp.
TATAACAACAATTATTAAATTAAGGATTATGGCTTTCTTCATTTGAAATAATTCCACCGGGACAAATAAATTTTAGTGAACAAATCTGGCAGTAGTTTTTTCGCAGAAGTACAGATATGTTTGCACTGGCAGTAAAAATGGCTCTTCCGATTGTGGGAGCGGTTTTTGTGATAGATATTATACTTGCTTTTCTAGCCAGAGCTGTACCACAGATGAATCTCTTTATTGTCGGTCTGCCAGTAAAAATCATGGCCGGTTTGCTGCTTTTGTTTCTACTTTTAGGTGTTTTAACGCATTTTTACAGTCAAATTATTATGGATATAATTTATGAAATTGGTGATTTATTTAAACTTCTTGCACCAGAATAGAGGTGATTTAAATGCCTGATAATGGAACTGGAGAAAAAACTGAAGAACCCACGCCAAAGCGGAAACGTGAGGCACGAGAAAAAGGTAATGTTGCTAAAAGCAAAGAAATTAGTCAGGCATTTACCTTACTGGCCAGTTTTCTGCTTCTTTACTTTTTTATGCAGCAGATAATGTACAATGTAATGGCAGGTATTGAAAGATATTTTTCAACCCTTATTGTAGATCCACTTTCAGTAGATACAGCAGCTAGATTGCTGCAGGATACAATGATTTATACAGTACAAACTATTTATCCAGTTCTTATAGTTACTGCTGCAGTTGGATTTTCTATAAATTTTTTACAGATTGGACCATTGTTTACAACAAAAAATCTTGCTCCAGATATTAAAAAACTGGATCCTATAAAAGGGTTAAAAAATATCTTTTCACTCCGCGGTTTTGTAGAATTTCTAAAATCGCTTTTGAAGCTGGGAATAATAGCATTTATAGCCCAGAGTTTTCTTAAAAATAATATTATTATTTTCAAGAGATCTCTAAATCAGGGTCTGGATCTGGCACTTGCAGAGATAGCATCTTTGATTAGTAGAATGGGATTTACTATAATTGCTGCCATGGTTCTGCTGGGCATCTTTGACCTTTTATATCAGCAGTGGCAGCACAATAAAGATCTCAAAATGTCCAAATATGAAGTCAAACAGGAGAGAAAAGAGATGGAGGGAGATCCTATGATCCTCCAGAAAAGAAAAGAAAAACAGAGGCAGTTTAGTTTAAATAGGATGATGAATTCAGTAAAAGATGCAGATGTTGTTATTACAAATCCGACTCATATTGCAGTAGCTCTTCAGTATGATCTGGATGAAATGGATGCACCGATAGTTGCTGCCAAAGGTGAGGGATTTGTTGCTGAAAAAATTAAGGAAAAAGCAAAAGAGCTTGAAATAGAGATTGTGGAGAACAAGCCGCTGGCCCGCTCTCTAAATTCAATGACAGAGATCGGTGACCAGGTTCCAGTGGAGCTTTATCAGGCTGTAGCAGAAGTGCTGGCATATATATTTAAAGAAAATAATCGTTTTAATTAATGGAGGTTAATCTCAGCAGTGGATAATAGTTTAGTATACTCAAAGATAACAAAAAACAGTGATATTATATTTGCACTGATGGTGGTTGGTATAATTGTAATGTTTATTATACCTATGCCAACAGTTTTGATGGACATATTGCTTGCTGCAAATATTACATTTTCTATGGTTGTAATTCTTGTCAGTATTTATACAATAGAACCACTTGATATCTCTGTTTTTCCATCACTGCTTTTATTTGCAACACTGTTCAGGCTGGGCTTAAATGTTTCGACAACAAGGCTGATACTTGGAGATGGATATGCTGGAGAAATTATCATGAGTTTTGGTGATTTTGTTGTCGGAGGTAACTATGTTGTTGGACTTATAATTTTCTTAATTTTGATTGTAATTCAATTTGTTGTAATTACCAAGGGTGCAGAAAGAGTTGCTGAGGTTGCAGCTCGTTTTACACTTGATGCCATGCCTGGTAAACAGATGAGTATAGATGCTGATCTTAATGCAGGTATTATAGATGAGAAAGAAGCAAAATATGAAAGAGAAAAGATAAGGAAAGAAGCAGATTTTTATGGTGCCATGGATGGTGCCAGTAAATTTGTTAAAGGAGATGCCATTGCAGGTATAATTATAACCTTTATAAATATTATAGGTGGGTTAATAATTGGGATGATGCAGCAGAATATGGGATTTGCAGAAGCAGCACAGACATATACCCTGCTGACAGTAGGAGATGGACTGGTATCACAGATACCTGCTCTGCTGATTTCTACTGCAACCG
>CAZLIW010000345.1:0-2224 GCA_964559325.1 uncultured Halanaerobium sp.
ATTCTTACCCCTTTATCAAGAATAATAAAAGTTAGAGTAATTTTTAGAAAAATAATAATTATTTATTTAAAAATATAATAATTAATTACACTGTGGAGGATAAAATATGCAAAAAGAAATTGATAAAGGTGTTTATCTTCTCAAAGTATATTTATCTAAAAAAAAGACAGTCAAAATTGGTGCTCTAGGAAAATTTGAATTTCCGGAAGGCTATTATTTTTATGCAGGTTCAGCACAGAGAAATTTAAAGTCAAGGATAAAAAGACACTATGCAGAAAAAAAGAAATTTCACTGGCATATTGATTATCTGCTTGGTGAGGCAGAGTTAATAGATGATTTTGCTTTTAAGCTACCTAAAAAAGGAGAGTGTTTTTTAACTGATTTAATGCTTAATAATAATGGCAAAATAATTGTACCTGAATTTGGTGCAGGTGACTGCAGCTGTAAAAGTCATCTTGTCTTTTTTCGAAAAAACTTTGCGAAAGTGTTTGTTAATGAGTTATTATATAATATAGATGTAAATTTAGAATTTAAGGAGTGGTTATGTGGAAGATAACGAAATACTTTCTGGTTTAAATAAAGAACAAAAAAGAGCAGTTGAACATAAAGATGGTCCTCTGCTGGTGCTGGCAGGTGCAGGTAGTGGCAAGACAAGAGTGCTTACACATAGAATTGCCTATTTGATTGATAAATACAAAGTGTCTGCAGAAAATATTCTTGCAGTTACTTTTACAAATAAAGCCGCAGATGAGATGAAAGAAAGAGTAAAAAAAATTGTTGGAGCAGCAAATAAAAGACTCCTTGTCAGTACTTTTCATTCCTTTTGTGTGCGTATTCTGCGCAGAGAAGCAGAAAAATTGGGTTATAAAAGCAACTTTGTTATCTTTGATACAATTGATCAAAAAAAGCTTTTAAAAGAGATAATAAAAGATAAAAATTTAGATACAAAGAAGACAAAACCGGCAGCGGTTTTAAATAATATCAGCAGTTCTAAAAATGAATTAAAAAGTCCGGAAGCAGCAGTTTTAAGTGCTGAAAGTTTTTTTGCTAAATTGTCTGCAGATATTTATAAGGAATATCAAAAGAGATTAAAAAATAATAATGCGGTAGATTTTGATGATTTAATTATGCTTACAGTAAAACTATTTGAAAATTATCCGGCAGTTCTGGAATATTATCAACAAAGATTTAGATATATTCTTGTTGATGAGTATCAGGATGTTAATACAGCTCAGTATAAGCTGGTAAAGCTGCTGTCAGATAAATATAAAAATATATGTGTTGTGGGAGATCCTGATCAGGGTATTTATGGCTTTAGAGGTGCAGATATAAGAAATATTTTAAATTTTGAAGATGATTATCCTCAGACAGAGGTAATAAAATTAGAGCAAAATTACCGCTCTAAAGAAAACATATTAAAGGCCGCTCAATCTGTAATAAAAAACAACCTCTCTCGAAAAGAGAAGAATCTGTGGACAGACAGAGGTGAAGGTCCAAAACTGGAATTATATGAAGCAGAAAATGAAAAAGATGAAGCAGATTTTGCCTGCAAAAAGGTAAAAGAATTAAAAAATAAAGACAGCTATAATTATAATGATATGGCAGTACTTTATAGAACAAATTCTCAATCCAGATCATTTGAAGATATGCTTATGAAATATGGGATTCCCTACCAAATAGTTGGTGGAGTTCGGTTTTATGAAAGAATGGAAATAAAAGATTTAATGGCTTATCTGAGAGTTCTATATAATCCTGCTGATAATGTTAATTTACTCAGAATCATCAACAGGCCCAGAAGGGGAATTGGTGCAGGAACAGTTTCAAAACTGCGTGATTATGCTGGGAAAGAAAATATTAGCCTTTATGAAGCAGGACTACAGGCAGATAATATAGCACCACTTACAGGAGTGTACTTAAAAAGAATTAAAAACTTTTTTGAGTTAATGGAAGAACTCCGTAAAGAACAGGATAAAATTGCTCTTTCAATGCTGGTGGATAAAGTGCTTGACAGAAGTGGTTATAGAAAAAATCTACAGGAAGAAAATACTGCAGATGCTGAATCACGTCTGGAAAATATAGAAGAACTATTTTCAGTAATAGATGAATACATGAAGCATAGTTCTGATAATACACTGGGTGGTTTTTTGGAAGAAGTGACACTTATGTCAGATGTGGATTCTATGGAAGATGAAAAAACTACTTTAACACTGATGACCATTCATTC
>CAZLIW010000346.1:0-2221 GCA_964559325.1 uncultured Halanaerobium sp.
ATATGGAACAGCTCTGGAGGGCTATACAGGGGAAACTCTCGAAAAATATTATGGAGATAAACTTGACTATTATGTAAGTGAACCGGATACCTATAATGATGACATAACATTTCAACTTGCTTTTTTAAAAGCTCTTTCCGAAAATGGTTCAAAACTGGAAGCAGAACATATAGCAGATAAATGGCTGGAATTAATTCCCTTTGGTTGGTCTGCTGAATATCTGGCACTGGAAAATTTAAAAAGAGGATTATATCCTCCTTTATCAGGAAGTTTTAATAACTTTTTCTCTGAATGGATAGGTGCTCAGATGAGGACAATGATTTGTGGTTTTACTGCCCCTGCTGATCCATTAAAGGCAGCTTATTATGCATATTTAGATAGCAGTGTTTCTCATGAGAAAAATGGAATTTATGGGGGTATACACAGTGCGGTAATGACATCACTTGCCTTTAGTTATAGTAATACCAGAGAAATAATCTACAGGTCCCAAGATTATATTCCTGAGGGAAGTGAGTTTTACCATTATTTTAAACTGGTTTTAAAAGCCTGTGAAAATAATAATAGTGCAAAAGAAAGCTGGAGTAAAATTAAGAATGATTTTAAAAAGTATAATTGGATTCATACATATCCAAATATGGCGGCAGTGGTGACAGCACTATATTATTGTGATAATAGCTTTGACAGTGCTTTACGAATACTGGCAGGTTGTGGTCTGGATGTTGACTGTAATGCCGGTGAGGTTGGGTCAATAATTGGTGTTATGGATCCAGAAACAATAACAAAAAAATGGACTGATCCATTTGCAGGAAAACTGAAAACATATCTGCCGGGATATGAAGAACTGTCAATAACAGGATTGGCTAACTGGACTGTTGAAGCACAAATATTTTAAATTTAATTTAAAATAAGGCAGGATTTTGACGGTCTGTCAAGAATAATTTATTATAAGTTTATATGAGTTTAAAAAAGTTTATATAAGTTTAAAATCAAAAGGGGAGAGTGAAATTCCAAATGGAACAAGTGTATGAGAAAAAACGTGAACAGCTGCTGAATGATCTCAGTGATATGAGTGAAGTTGCTGAAGATATGCTTCAAAAAATTATTAAAGCCCTGGATAAAATGGATGTAGATACAGCCAGAGATATTATTAACAGAGATGATGTACTTGATAATTATAAGATAACAATAGAAGAAGAAGTTTCACGTTTACTTACCCTGGAACAGCCGTTAACAAGTGATACATGGTTTGCTATTGCAATGGTAAAGATAGCTGCCGATTTAGAAAGGATAGGAGACCATGCAACTAATATTGCGGAGATTTTGCTTGAATTAAAAAATGAAAAAAGACTTACTCCTATTGTAATGATACCAGAACTTGCAGATGTTGTTACCGACATGCTGGATGTTGTACTGGAATCTTTTACAACAAAAAATGCAGACCTTGCTGAAGCAGCCTGCAGAATGGACGAAAAAGCAGACAATATGTATGGTCAGATTTATGATAAAGGTATAAAACTTTTGAGTCAGAATGAAAAACAGGCAAATATTCAGCAGGTTGTTAAATATTTAAATCTTGCCAAATCACTTGAGAGAGTAGGAGATCACGCTACAAATATTGGTGAAGAAACTATTTTCTTAGCCACAGGTAAAAGAGTTAAATATTAAAAATTAATTTTATTAAAAATGTTAAAAGAAAATTCCCTCTAAATTTTATTTTAATTTATAGGGAGAGGTTCACTATAGAAGATAAAAGGGCCATATGGCCCTTTTATTGTTTATTGTAAAGTTTTTTAAATTATGTTTAAATTCGGATTGTAATTTGATGGAGGAGATTTACACAGAAGAACAGATAGCTTCAGCAACTACTGCCGCAGCTGCAGTGCCGACCTGATTTATGTCTGAATGTATCCTGTTTGAAGAAAGAGTAAAAACCGTATCTCCGTCAAGCATTGTATGAACAGGATAAATAGTGCGTGCAAGTCCGTCCTGTGCCATTATTGATACACGGTTTGCTTCACTTTTGCTTAACCTGGCATTTGTAGCTATCACAGCTAGAGTTGTATTTTCTCTTTTAAAACCAGTATTAATATCAGGTTGATTTAAAAAAATGGATTCAGTATCAATAAAATTACCATTTTTATCCTTTGCTCCTGCTGCTATTTTTCCTGTTGTATAGGCCCTGACATCAGCAAATGCGTTTACTCCCGTAAGAGCGGCAATT
>CAZLIW010000347.1:0-2204 GCA_964559325.1 uncultured Halanaerobium sp.
CTTCCGGAGAAAATAAAACAACATTAAGATTTCCCAATAAATCTGATACTTTTCCCAGGGGATTATCATTTATTTCTATTTTTTTATTTTTCCCCATTAATTTACATGTTATTTTTATATCCTGTTCTTTTCTAATTAATTTTAATTGTACAAGAGACTGACTTTTATCCCAGTTTATTAATTCACTATCACTATTAGTTCTATGTGATTCTCCTGTACCAAGTAAATAAATAGCCTCTAAAAAATTTGTCTTTCCCTGACCATTAGCACCTGTGAAAACATTTAAATTTTTATTTAACTCTATTAAAATATCATGCAAATTTCTAAAATTCTTGATAAGAATTTTTTCTATATACATTTATTCCTTCTTCACCTTATAAATATTATTACTTCCAACCATAACTATTGTATCACCTGTAGTTAATTTATGTGATCTTCTATATTCTATTTCTCCATTAACTCTTACTTTTCCTGCCTGAATTAATTTTTTTGCTTCTCCACCACTCTCTACAACATTTGCCCATTTTAAAAATTGGTCCAGGTTTATATATTCTGTATTTATAATTATATTTTTCATTTTAATTCTCCTTCTAATTTTTAAGCATCGGGTCTTACAGGCATAATTAGATAAATAAATTTATCTTCATCTTTAATTTTCTTTATAGTTAAAGGGTTAAGTGATCCAACAAATTCTAAAATTACATCATCCTCATTTATAATCTTTAAAACATCAAGTAAATAATCAGCATCAATATTAATATTTTGTTCCGGGCCTCTACATTCAACAGCTAGCTCTTCATGAGCACTACCCATATCTGAATCCATTGAATTAATAATTAATTTTCCGCTTTCTATTATCTTTAAAGAAATAATATTAGAATCCTGTCTTGCAATCAGTGAAGCCCTTTTTGCAGCTTTCTTAAAATCTGCTCTGTTTACAGAAATACTTGTATTATATTCATCAGGAATAACCTGTTCATAATTAGGAAACTGCCCTTCTATTAAACGGGAAATAACAGTTATATCACCAAATTCAAAACTGGCATGATTTGAATTTATTTGTATTTTTACTTTGTCTTTTTCTAAAAGAAGGCTACTCAATTCGTTTAGAGTTTTACCAGGTAAAATTACTCTTATATTTTCTTCTATATTTTCACTGATTTTTCTTTGACTATAAGATAATCTATAAGTATTTGTTGAAACCATTTTAATTAAATCATTATCAATAACCATTAAAGCCCCTGTTAAAGCAGGTTGGGTTTCTTCTACGGCAGTAGAAAATTTAACCTCTTCTATTATCTTTAAAAAATTTTCTGAATTTATATTAATATTAACTGGATTATCGACCCTGGGTAATGATGGAAATTCATCAGGGTTATATCCGTTAATAACAAATTTTGAATCCATACACTCTAAAGTAACTTTATAATTTTCCAGATTTACTGTTATATCTATAATTTCATTAGGTAGTTCTCTAATAATTGCAGCTACATTTTTAGCAGGTAATACAATTGATCCTTCTTCTTCTATATCTGTGTTTATCCAGGTTTCAATACCTATTTCCAAATCAGTACCTGTAAGATGAATACCTTTATCCTTTTTAAATTCCATTAAAATTCCATTTAATATAGGCAGTGTCGTTTTTTTTGAGACTGCTCCCTGTACTATACGTAATCCTCCGTAAATTTTTTCTTGCATTACCTTTAATTTCATAATATTCCCCCCGGTAATTTTTTATATTCTTGAATTATCAACAGATTTTTTGAAAATGTTAATTATTAATTTATTATATATAAACTAGTAGTCATAGTAGTAGTAGGTGTAGATATGTTGAAAAGTAGTAAAAATGTATACAGCTAAAAGGATTATGCTGTAGATAAAATGTAGATATAACTTTGAAATCAATTAACATATTAACATAATGAAATTTATAAACAATCTATCAACAAACTATTAAGATAGTTATAAACAATTATTGTTAACTATTTAATTTATCTATAATATTGCTAAGTGTATTAGAAAAATCATTTTCTTTTTCTTTTTTATCTGTTATTTTATTATAGGCATGTAATACAGTAGTATGATCTCTGCCACCAAATTCGTCACCTATATGAGGTAAAGATAAATCTGTTAATTCTCTTGATAAATACATAGCTATTTGTCTTGGAAAAGCAATTTTTTGGGTTCTCTTCTTTGATTGCATA
>CAZLIW010000348.1:0-2202 GCA_964559325.1 uncultured Halanaerobium sp.
AGTTAGCACCTGCTTTTGGTATGATTGGTACTTTAATTGGTTTAATCCAGATGTTAAGTCAGCTGGATGATCCAACACAGCTTGGTTCAGGTATGGCCGTTGCTCTTATTACAACACTCTATGGAGCACTAATGGCCAACTGGATATTTATCCCACTCGCCAAAAATCTTGAAGCAAGAAGTGCACACGAAGTTTTGATAAAAGAAGTAATAATAGAGGGTATACTGTCGATTCAGGCAGGAGAAAATCCAAGAATAGTAAAAGAAAAACTGCATGCCTTTCTATCTGAAGGAGAAAAAGATGAAGTAGAAGCCAGAATTAATAATAATGATGCGGTGGCTGCTGAAAATGCGTAAAAAAAGAAATAGCTCCAATCAAAATCAGGATGGTGGAGGTTCTCCGGCATGGATGACAACTTTTGGTGATATGATGACATTACTGCTGGTATTTTTTGTACTTCTTTATTCTTTTTCTTCACTGGATGTACAGAAATTTAAGGGGTTTATATCAGCCCTTCAGAACCAGCTTGGAGTTCTTGAAGGCGGGAAAACAATAATTGATCAGCCAAATATTACTGCAGGAGATATAAGTGAAGATTTAGGTGATGCTCCCCAGAATTTAGGGCGTGTAATGGAGCAGATGCAGGAATATATAGATGAGAAAAATTTAAATGACAGAGTAAATATAGATAGAAAGAGAAAGGGACTTGTAATAAGTTTAACTGGTGAAATCCTATATGATTTGGGAAGAGCAGATCTAAAAACACAGGGAGAAGAAGTTCTTACAATGATAGCAGAAAATCTCAAAGAAATACCGAACGATATCATGATAGAAGGACATACTGACTATCTGCCGATAAATAATCAGCAGTATCCATCAAACTGGGAACTTTCTACAGCCAGAGCCGTTAATGTTATTAAATATTTAATAGAAGAAAAGAATTTCACCCCTTCTCGACTTTCTGCAGCAGGTTATTCTAAATATAGACCTGTAGTTGATGCAGAGACTTCAGAAGCACTGGCAAAAAACAGAAGGGTAGAAATTGTAATATTAAATTCACAGTATGGAAGTGAGCAGTATAATAATTAGGGAGGGGGGCGCTCAATGGATGAAGGTAAAGTGAACATCAAAATGATTGCTCTAATTGTTGTATTAATAATTATTATAACTGGTATAATGAGCTTTACATTTTTCACCTTTTTCTCAGTATCAGATAATGCAGATGGAAAAGAGGCAGAACAACGCAGTGTGAAAGATATAAAACCAACATATAATGCCGGTAATTTTGTTGTGAATTTATCAGATAGTTCCAATATGAATTTTATTAAAGCAAGTATGGTATTTGAGCTTGAAGATGGAGAAATGGTAGAAGAACTGGACAAAAGAAAAGCTCAAATCAGAGATGAAATAATAGCTATATTGAGATCTCAGAGCCAAAAAATAATTGAAGAGCCAGGAGCGAAAACAATTAAATCTATAATTAAAAATTCTATTAATCAGCTCCTGATATCAGGTAAAATTCTCAATGTCTGGTTTACAGAACTGGTTGTCCAGTAGGGAGGAAACAAAATGGCTGAAGTATTAAATCAAAATGAAATAGACTCTCTTCTCTCTGCACTGAGCAGTGGAAATCTGGATGTTGAAGAAGTAAAAGAACAGTCTGAAGAAAAAGAAATTAAGAGTTATGATTTTCGCAGACCAAACAAGCTGTCAAAAGAACAGATGCGCACACTTCAGATGATTCACGAAAATATGTCCAGAAATTTTACTACTACACTGTCAACCAAGCTGAGGAGTATGGTTAATTTCGAAGTAGCTTCAATAGAACAGCTTTCTTACTCAGAATTTATCCATTCTCTACCAGAACCAACTATTATCGGTATCTGCGGCATGGAGCCTCTAAAAGGACAGTTTATTTTTGAAATTAATCCAGATATTGGTTTTGCTATTATTGATAGACTTTTTGGTGGTTTTGGTAAAGCAATACTTGAAATAAGGTCATTTACTGATATAGAACAGGAAGTTATAAAAAAGGTGATGTCCTGGATACTGGGAGATTTTAAAGAAGCCTGGCAGAATATTGCACAGCTAAAGCCGAGTCTTCTGGAATTAGAGTCTAATCCACAGTTTACACAGATTGTTCCTGACAGTGATATGACAATAATCATTACCCTATCTGCCAGAATAGCTGATATAGAAGGA
>CAZLIW010000349.1:0-2195 GCA_964559325.1 uncultured Halanaerobium sp.
CTCCTTAAAAAAATTAAGACTAATTCGGCATTACCACTTATTATTAATCCTTCAGAAATATTGAGAAGTCCGGATTTTGAGACAAATAATCCGGTAAAACTCACTTTGAGTTTCGAAATAATGGCTGATGACCTTTACTCTCTACTGAGAAAGTCAGCTTCAGAGAGAAAAGCAAGAGAAGATTATCATAAAAAATTAATTAAAATCTAAACAATTTTCTCCTTTTATCTTTCAAATTCTATTATAAACAGCTGTATAAAACTGTCTCAAACAATTTAAATTTTTTCAGACGAATTTTATTCAGCATTTTATTGTTCATTATTTTCTTTCAAATATTCTAAAACATCATCAATATTATTAACTGAGACCAGCTTCAGATTTTTCGCATATTTTTCTGCTTCAGAAAAATTTTCTTTCGGAACAAAAAATAAATCAACACCAGCTTTTTGAGCTGCAATAATTTTCTGTTCAACACCATCAATTTGACCAATTGTTCCGTCAAGATTTATTGTTCCTGTCCCGGCAATTTTAAGACCTCCTGTAATGTCTTCTTCTGTCAGCTGATTATAGATCTCCAGGGCAAAAACACTGCCGGCAGATGGGCCTATTATATTATCTGTTTTAAACTCAACCTGTCTCGGTATATCATAATTTAAATTTTTACTTGTAATTAAAACTCCTATAGAAGGATTGCCAGGATTGCCTTCCAGTTCCACAGTCTTCAGTTCTAATTTTAATTCTTTATTACCCCTTAATACTGTTAATTTTACACTTTCTCCAATTTTTCTATTTCTAATGATATTTACTGCATCAGCTGCCAGCTCTACAGATTTTCCATCTACTTCTATTATAATATCTTCTTTTTGTAGATTTCCAGCTGCAGTTCCATCTTTCATAACTTCTACAATCTCTACTCCTTCACCACTTACTTCAACATTATATCCGGCTTTTTTGAAAGCAACGGCCTGTGCCTGCAGTTTGCTTTCTTCCATCATCTTTGCCATAAGTTCTATATATTCCTGCATTTCCATTCCTTCGGGAAGCTGTTCTGACATCAGCTCCAGCTCTCTTCCCTGCGGACTGAATATATTAATGTAAAGATAGTCCCAGACAGCTGCTTTCTGTGAAGCTACTGCTGTTAATAAAAATTCTCCTTTGTGCTGGTAACCATCCTCAACATTTATAACTGGAGAAAGTTCCTGGGCTATACCAGGTGACATAACATGGTATGGAGTTGGTATAAAATGACTCAATATGTAAAGTATAAATATAATCCCAATTATTCTTGATAATATTTTATTTGATCGTATTCTGCTGCTCATCTTTAATATCCTTACCTTTCTCTATTATCTTTTTTATTTTTTCCAAATTATCTTCAGCTGCTCTTCTTCCTGCTTTGATACAAAAATCAGTTTTGTCCAAATTAAAAGCCGAAAGATTGCCCAACTGCGGCTGAATAAATAAATCTGCATTAAAATCATAATTAACAGTAAAATTAAGCTGCATTATGTCAAAAGTGTTTAATAGAACATCGAAAATATTATTTACAGGTGTATTGATATCTTTAATACTTACATCCACTCCGATAACAATATCTGCTCCCATATCATAACATGTTTTTACTGGAACTGGATCTATTATACCTCCATCAACAAGCTGTCTGCCCTGATATTCATAGGGAATATAAACTCCAGGTATCGCAGTACTGGCCCGAATAGCCTCTGCTATCGAACCACTATCCAATACAATATGTTCACCTCGTTCAATATCACAGGCCACTGCGGAAAAAGGAATATTAAGATCACTTATATCTTTTTTTTTGCTCAATATTTCCAAAAAAGTCAGCAGTTTTTCGCCTTTCAGCAGACCTTTTTTCGGGAAAGTTAAATCAGAAAGATGCTCCCAGTCAAGCTCTTCTGCAAGCCCTTTAATATATCTAAGAGAAACTCCAGAGGCATAAAGGCCTCCAATTAAACTTCCCATACTGGATCCACTAATAAAATCTATCTTGATATTTTCCTCTTCCATAACCTCTAAAAAACCTATATGTGCCAGACCTCTTGCACCACCAGAACCAAGTGCAAGCCCAAGCTTGCAGTTCTTATCGTTCATAATACCTTCACCTCTATCTAATCCATTAAATTCATTATATATGTTTAAAGAGTTTAGAGCAAGATTTATTAAAAAATGCAATT
>CAZLIW010000350.1:0-2194 GCA_964559325.1 uncultured Halanaerobium sp.
TTATATTATTGCTCATCAGGCTGTTAGAATTGCCATTCCACCGGTTGCCAACGAATCGGCGATTGTTCTAAAAGACACATCACTGGCATTTACAATTGGAGTAGTGGAATTGCTGCGTCAGGGAGAATACTTTATTGCAACTTCCAATCAGCCGATGACTATATTTTTATCAGTTGCAGCAATTTATTTTATACTTACTACCACAATCAATGGAATTTTATCTCTTTTTGAGAAAAAATATGCAATCCCCGGTATAGGAATCGAAGGAGGACATTCAGATGCGTACTAAACACCTACTAAAAATAGAGAATTTACATCACAGCTTTGGAGAAGAAAAAGTTTTAAATGGAATTTCTTTCAGCCTTGATAAAGGAGAGACCAAAGTAATAGTTGGTCCAAGTGGAACAGGCAAAAGCACAATTTTAAATAATATAATTAGACTTGTACCACCCAAAAAGGGGAAAATATATCTGGAAGATGCTGAAATTACTTCAGCAAAAAAGATCAACAAAATAAGGCAGCAGATAGGCTTTGTATTTCAGGATTTCGGTCTTTTTAACCATCTGACAGCAGAAGGAAATGTTATGATCGGTCTGACAAAAGTCAAAAAAATGTCAAAAAAAGATGCCAGAGAACTGGCCCATAAAGAACTGAACAGAGTTGGGCTAAAACAGTATGCGGATTCTTATCCCTCTCAGCTTTCTGGAGGTCAAAAACAGCGGGTAGGAATAGCAAGGGCTCTTGCCATGCAGCCAAAGTTAATTTTGTTTGATGAGCCTACATCTTCTCTGGATCCCGAGCTGACGGGAGAGGTCCTGCGGGTTATGAAAGAACTGGCAGAAGAAGGTATGACTATGCTGGTTGTAACACATGAAATGGGTTTTGCACGCAGTGTTGCCGATGAACTTATCTTTATGGAAGGTGGGAAAATAGTTGAACAGGGTGATCCAGAAAAATTATTTACCAGTCCTGAACATAAAAGAACCAGGGAATTTCTCTTTCAGCTGACAGAACTTTATGATGAGGGTGAAAAATAATGTTAGATATATTTTTAGAATATTATCCTATGTTTCTGCACGGACTGGGGGTTACAGTTCTGGTTACAGTAGTATCGTGTTTTTCCGGTACAGTTCTGGGCACATTTCTAGCTTTAGGAAAAATATATGGCAATAAATATATTTCAGCTTTTGTGAGAACTTTTATCTCTATTATTCGCGGTACACCACTTTTAGTACAGCTTTTTATAATTTACTATGGTCTTCCTTCTTATGGTATAAGGTTTGAGCCAATTACAGCAGCTGTAATCAGTTTTATAATAAACAGTGGAGCATATCAGGCGGAATATCTGCGGGGATCAATACAGTCAATCAGCGGCAGTCAGCTTAAGGCAGCTTTATCAATAGGAATGACAAAATGGCAGGGGATAAGGTATATTATTCTGCCACAGGCTCTGCGGAGAGTTATCCCGGCCTGGACAAATGAATTCATCTATATGATCAAATATTCTTCTTTAGCCTATGTGATTGGTGCAAAAGAGCTGATGACAGAAGGTAAATTGATTGCCAGCCGCAACTATCAATTTTTTAACGTTTATTTTATAGTTGCAGTAATCTATATAATAGTAATTGCATTTTTTGTATACCTATTTAACCGTCTGGAGAAGAAGGTTGCCATACCGGGAATGGACTTTAATCGTTGAAAAAAGACACCCACTATAAAATTTAAAGTTTTATCTGCAGGCTGTCTGCCATAGCAAGAATTGATTTTGCCTGTTGAAAGACTAAAACAAAAAGAATAAAATAAATTTTAAGGCCGGTGTATTGTTTTCCGGTCTTTTTATTTTGTTTTTAAACTTATTTATTTCTTAAAATCTTATTATATTATTTACCGAACATTTTATAACTTCGATTTCTATCAAAATACAAATAAAAACTTTCTTTAAGTATTTATTTTTACTTAGGGAAGATATGTAGTTTAATGAATAATTAAAAGCAGGAAAATTTTCAGCTAAAATGAACTATATTACTGAGAATATATATTTGAATTTAAATACAGCAGATAAACTTTTAAAAGATAAATTTTTAATACTGTTTTTGATTTAATGAGAAAAACTGCAATTTCAAAAAAATAGATAATACTGCTGGCCTGCTGTAAGGAGCGTGATAGCGTGAAAGTCTGCTCGCAATCCTTGCAG
>CAZLIW010000351.1:0-2193 GCA_964559325.1 uncultured Halanaerobium sp.
TCTAGAGAGCAGAAAAAAAAAACGAAGTAATAAAAGAACTGATTAATATGGTCGCAGATAATGATTTAATTACTGACAGTGAAGAAGTGTATAAAAAAGCATTAAATAGGGAAGAAAAAGGGACTACAGGTGTTGGTAAAGGTGTAGCTATTCCACATGTTAAAAGTTCTGCAGTAAAAAAACCTACAGTTGCTTTTGGAAGATCACAAGATGGAATTGATTATGGCTCGATGGATGAAAAACCCACTCATTTATTTTTTCTAATTGTTGTTCCAGAAGAATCTCATGATCAGCATTTAAAACTTCTGGCACAGCTATCCAGAAAATTGATTCATGATGATTTCAGAGAAAGTTTAATGAAAGCTAAAAAGCCTGAGGATATAATTGATATTCTGGAAAAAAGTTAATAAATAAAGTTTTTTACTTTAAATGACTTTTTGAGTTAAAAAGGGAGGTTATTAGAATGAAAAAAATTGTTGCTACTACATCCTGTCCTACTGGAATTGCTCATACTTATATGGCTTCTGAATCACTGATTGAAGCAGCAAAAAAAATGGATGATGTTGAAATAAAAGTTGAAACTCAGGGTTCAGTTGGTGTAGAAAATGAACTAACAGAACAGGATATTACAGAGGCAGATGCTGTCATTATTGCTGCTGATACAAATGTAGAAATGAATCGATTTTCAGGTAAATTTATAGTGAATGTACCTGTAAGTGCTGCAATTGATGATGCAGAATCTCTTATCAATAGAGCTTTAAAAGGTGCAGAAGAAAATAAAGATTTAAAAAATAATGAAGAAAAGGAAAATCTTTACAATCAGGTTAGTGAAGAAAAAAGCAAAAGAAAAAGTGAAAGAAAGGGAGCATATAAACATTTAATGACAGGTGTTTCCTTTATGCTTCCATTTGTTGTAGCAGGAGGTCTATCAATTGCTATTTCCTTTGTATTTGGAATAAATGCCGCTGAACAGGAGGGAACACTAGCTGCCGCACTTATGCAGATAGGTGGTGGAACAGCATTTGCTTTAATGGTTCCAGTTTTAGCAGGTTATATTGCATATTCTATAGCTGATAGACCTGGTATAGCTCCTGGTATGATAGGAGGTATGCTGGCAAGCAGCTTAGGAGCTGGTTTTCTTGGTGGTATTATTGCTGGTTTTATGGCCGGATATTTAACCCAGTGGCTGAAAAAGATAATAAAGCTTCCCAAAAGTCTGCAGGGATTAATGCCTGTTCTTGTACTTCCGTTTTTATCCAGTTTGACAGTTGGACTTTTGATGATTTATCTTATTGGACCCCCAGTGGAAGCAATTATGACAGGATTGGAAAGCTGGCTTCAGGGTATGAGTGGAAGTAATGCAGTTGTTCTTGGTTTAATACTTGGTGCAATGATGGCATTTGATATGGGGGGACCTGTTAATAAAGCTGCATATACTTTTGGTGTTGGATTGCTGGGTTCACAAATATACGAACCAATGGCAGCAGTAATGGCTTCAGGAATGACACCACCACTTGGACTGGCACTTGCAACACTATTATTTAAAAAGAGATTTACACAGCAGGAGATTGAAGCAGGTAAGGCTGCCTGGATAATGGGGATTTCTTTTATAACTGAAGGAGCTATTCCCTTTGCGGCAGCAGATCCACTGCGGGTAATTCCTTCTATTATGACAGGATCTGCAGTAACTGGAGCGCTGTCGATGCTTTTTGGAGCTTCTCTAAAGGCTCCCCATGGAGGTATTTTTGTGCTTCCAATTCCTAATGTAGTAACAAACCTTGGATTTTATGTTTTAGCTATAGCAGCCGGGGTCATTGTTACAGCTATTATGTTGAGAGTATTGAAGCCTCAACTTGTAGAATAAAAAATAAATATATTTTAATTTAAGTATTATAATGTAAATACTTTTGGGAGGGAATAAAATTCCTCCCTTTTTGTCTTGACATAATATATTTTTTATTTTATAATGAATAAACATTCAAAAAAATATAAAGAGGTGTCCAGATGCCGAAAATAATAAAAGATATAGAAAGCAAGATATTTTCTGCAGCATTTTCTCTTTTCTCTCAGGCTGGTTTTAGGAAAACAAGCATGAAAAAAATAGCTGATGAAGCAGATATTGCTGTTGGAACTCTCTATAATTATTATTCTACAAAAAAAGAAATTTTTTTAATAGATTTAATTATTTTTTTA
>CAZLIW010000352.1:0-2178 GCA_964559325.1 uncultured Halanaerobium sp.
ATCTTTTTCTTTAAATCATCTATATTAAGCTGTGCTGTTTCTTTATTAAATTCAATTTCAATAACATTTATATCAGGCTTACAGTAATTTTTTACTACTTTTTTTCTGCCAGGACTCATTGAAGCAGGTATCAATACCTCACTTCTTCCATTAATTCTGGCTGCCATTCTAATACTTCTGGCAGCTGCATTCGCCCAGTCATAAGAAGGTGTATTAACTGCATCCATATCTACAAGTTCTCCCAGCATACTTGCAGTCTCAAATAAAGCCTGAAATTTACCGTGATCAGCATAAGCATCTCCAACATAAGCAGTAAGAAATTCATCTCTGCCGGCAATAGTTTTACATACTGAAGGAACATAATGCTGCCAGACACCACCACCTTTAAAGTTTAGATTATCTGCAGCACTTTCATTTTTGGCAAGTATTCTTTCAACATGTTTTTTTAATTCATATTCGGAAAGTTTGGGTTCAGGTAGATCCAATTCCCCATCAAAGCGTAGATGTTCTGGAATTTCAGCAAAAATATCTTCTACATCATCTAACCCAACTTCATTAAGAAGCTTCTGTTTTATTTCTTCTACTGAATTTGGAATATAAGGAAATACTGTTTTAGCCAATTTTATTCCCCCCAATGATAATTTTTTTATAATTTTCACCTGTCTAAAGAATATTAAAGTTTTTTATACTCTGCCCTTTCACCTCCCACCATTTTTGGTCTTGTTCTGGCAAGTGTCAAATGTGCCTTTCCTATTCTATCAAAATTAATTCTTACCGGTACTGCAACTTCTTTAAGATGCATACCGATAAAAGTATCTCCTATATCAATACCCATATCTGCTCTTATCTCTTCTACCGCTGTTGGCTCTGAAAAATCATTGTAGGCTGCTGCTGCAAAAGCTCCTCCAGCTTTAAGCTGTGGTATAATATTTATTTCTTCCAAATTATAATATTCAAGACATTCTCTTTCGATAAAAATACTTCTATTTGTATGCTCACATCCCTGTGCTGCCAAAAATATTCCTCTGCTGTCAGCTACTTCTTTTACAGCCTGATATATTGATTTTCCTATTTTTTTATTTGTAGCTGATCCTATATTTTCTCCAAGCACTTCACTGCTGCTGCATCCGACAATCAGTATTTCGTTTGGTGATGGATCAGCTTCTTTTATGAGAAGATTAACAGCTTTATTAACTTTGTTTTTTAGATCATCTTCATTCATTTTACCCCTCCCTTTTTAAATTAAGTTTATCTCTTAAATACTCTTTACATAATTTTGACCAGCTAAAAAATTTAGCTGGCTTCTTCATTCTCTACTTTTATGATATTAATAATCTGAAAAATTTCAATATTTAGATAAATATTGTTCATTTTTTAAAATTGCTGCAATATTTTTATTTAACAAAAAGAAAAAAACCGGAAAATCCGGTTTTAAATCTACATAACTATTTTAATTTATAAAAGTGTTTTGGCCTACCCACATTCCCATAATTTTTTATGATATCAACTTTAGATATTTCTGATAAATATTTTAAATATTTTTGAGCAGTTACTCTAGATATGCCCACCTTTTTTGATATTTCCTGTATATTTAATTCCTGGTCTCTGCTCAGAGCTTTTTTTACACTTTTTAAGGTATCTTCATTTAATCCTTTCGGACAGTTTCTTATATAGTTATTATACTTATCTTCAAAAAAATCACAGTCCTCAAATCTATCTTTGCGGAAAATAAGATCAAGCTCATTTTGAGTAAGTTCTTCTGCATTTTTTACTTTTCTAAAAGCTTTTTTGAAATTTTCCAGAGTAACCATAAACCTCTCTTCTCTATATGGTTTAACAATATAATCATAAATACCCAGTTTAAAAAAATCAAACACAATATCTCTATTTCTTATTGAACTTACTACTATAACTGCGAGTATCTTATTTGTTTTTCTTATTTTTTTAATAATTTTTTTGGTATCAAGTCCAGGCCAATTTATATCAATTATAAGCAAATCAACCGGAATATATTTCTCTATATATTTTTCAATATACTTCTGTATATTTACTTCAGAATCTTCTTGCAAATCATAACTAACTTCTGCAAGTACATTGAAATCTGAGATTCTTTCAATGTATTTTTTCTGCAGCTGACATATCATTGGATCATGATCAACAATAATCACTTCAATGTCC
>CAZLIW010000353.1:0-2164 GCA_964559325.1 uncultured Halanaerobium sp.
CGAGTACTACCTTATCTTTAGCGAGCACCTGCTGGTCCTGAATAATTACACCAAATAAGTTGTTGGGTATATCATTTGCTGTAAATATCCCTTCAACACCAGGCATTTTCTGTGCTTCCGAAATATCAATTGCTTTAATCTCTGCATGAGGATATTCGGTTCTCAATACTTTGGCATAGACCATATCTGCAAATTCTAAGTCTGCACCAAATTTCGCTTTCCCTGTAACTTTTTCATATGCATCTACTCTTTTAATTTCTTTATTAACATATTCAAATGCCATTACTGCACCTCCATAATTAAATGATTTTTGAAATTAATTCTGAACAAAAATTTTTCACTATTCTTCTCAAAATTCAAACTTTTTTTAGCAAATTTTCATCCACATTATTAAGCAAAAAGACTTTCTCCATTTTTGCCGCAGATGGGCATTTATCTCAATTTTAGTTGAGAGAAATGTTAAAATGGGGAAAGTCCATGCAAGTTTGAAAAAAATATTCTTTTCTAATCCCTATTATATAACAAAATATTTTCAATTAACAGATTTTTTAGTGCAATTTACTTAATTTAATCAATTATTAACAGATTTGTTTCTCATTTTTTAGCGGAAGTATTAAATTTAAAGTTATAGCTATAATTGCACCAACTGTTATCCCAGATGATAATACTGTTGAAATAACGTCTGGCAGCTGTGCTACTACCTCTGGCCTGAATGTTACTCCAAGACCAAAACTTAAAGCAATAGAAAGAATAAATATTTTTCGATCTGATAGTCCTCCCCGAATCACTATTTTCATACCTGAAGTTGCAACCATACCGAATAAAGCAATGGTTGCTCCACCTAAAACGGGAGATGGCATAACACTTACCAGTGCACCAATTTTAGGAATAAATCCAAGTAAAAATAGAATTCCTGCTACAGCAACACCAACTACTCTGCTTCCTACTCTGGTAATCTGTATAACTCCAATATTCTGGCTGAATGTTGAATTAGGAAGAGAATTGAAAATTGAAGCAATTGCACTACCTACGCCATCTGCAAGGATTCCTCCACTGAGCCTTTCAGTATGAATATCACCTTCTACTGGTTCACCTGAAACTTCTGCAACTGCAGTCAGGTCTCCAATAGATTCAACTGTTGTTATTATATAGGCCATAACCCAGGGAAGAAGGTGGCCCCAGCTAAATGACATCCCAAATTTAAATGGCCTTGGAATTGTTATCCAGCCTGATTCAGCTACCTGTGTTAAGTCCACCAGCCCCAGTGGAATAGATACTATATAACCTGCAATTAGGCCAATGGCCACAGCTCCAACTTTTATCAAACCTTTTCCAAATCTATTTGCTATAATTATAGTCACTAAAACAAAAGACCCTAGGAGTAAATTCTGAACTGCTCCATAGTTTTCTGCTCCTGCTCCACCGCCAAAATCTGTGATACCTACTTCCATAAGTCCCAGACCTATAAGCATAACAACTGTACCTGTGACTACAGGTGGAAATAATTTTTTTGTCTGTTTGATAAATCTACTCAAAATCATCTCAACTGGAGAAGCTGCAAGTGTCATACCTAAAACAAGTGGTAATCCACCAGCATTAGCAGCAGCAATAGCCATTGGAACAAAAGTAAAACTTGTTCCATGTACACCTAGAAGACCTGATCCTACTGGCCCAATTTTTGTTGTCTGAATATATGTTGTAACTCCTGATACCATAAGAGCCATACTTACAAAGAAACCTGTCTCTGCAGAATTTAGGCCAACAACACCTGCAATAATTAAAGGTGGTGTTATAATTCCCACAAACATAGCCAGCATATGCTGAAGTCCAAGCAGAAGTGTTTCAATAAGAGGTGGTCTGTCTTCTAATCTGTAAACAGTTTCTTCTACTACTTCTTTACTCATATTTTTAGTATTCTCCAAATTTAACCATCTCCCTCTAATTTTTCAAATATTCAGATTAAATAAGGCAGAGAACATTTTTGCTTTACTAATTTAGAAATACTAATACATTTTAGAATCTAAACAGAATTTTTTATATTAAATTCTTATTTTAAATAAATTTCAATAGGGGACAGCATATACTTGCCCCCATATATTGGCATAAAATATAAATATATTATTTCCCACCCATTGTTACTGTCATAACCGCTTTTGCGGTATGG
>CAZLIW010000354.1:0-2157 GCA_964559325.1 uncultured Halanaerobium sp.
TTTGCGGGGGAACAAGCCGGGTAAAACTATTGCTTTAAGGGCTGATATGGACGCACTGCCAATTCAGGAAGAGACAGGACTTCCATTTTCTTCACAAAATAAACAGGTTATGCATGCCTGTGGTCATGATATTCATACTTCAGTACTGTTTGGTGCAGCAAAAGTTTTGAGTCATTATCAGGATCAGATTAGAGGAAATATTAAATTTTTCTTCCAGCCGGCAGAGGAAAAGCTGGGTGGGGCAGTAGCACTTATGGAAGCAGGATGTATGAAAGATCCTGATGTTGATGCAGCTGTTGCAGTACATACCTGGCCCAATCTTGAAGGGGGGAAGGTTGGTTTAAAAAAGGGACCAACAACTGCATCTGCAGATGAGATTATAATAAAAGTTAGAGGTAAAGGTGGACATGCAGCACACCCTGAAGACTGTATTGATCCGATAATAATTTCTGGATATATACTGACAAAAATTCAGACCGCAGTAAGTAGAGAAACATCACCTTTGGATCCAATAGTAGTAACAGTAGGAACCTTAAATGCCGGTACTGCCTCAAATATTATACCGGATGAAGTTGTTATGACAGGAACTGTGAGAACTGTTAAACATAAAACCCGAATAGAAATTTTTGATAGACTGAAAAGAATAATAAAACACACAGCTCTCAGTATGGGAGGGGAAGCTGAGCTTCAGGTTAATAAAGGAGTTCCACCTCTGGTAGCTGATGAAAATGTAGTTGATACTATAGAAAGGTCAGCAGTTGAAATGCTGGGAAAAGAAAATGTTGTTAAATTGGATGAACCTTCAATGGGGGGAGAAGACTTTGCTTTTTATTTAGAAAATACTCCAGGAGCAATGATAAGACTGGGAACAGCCAATGAAGATGAGAATTCCCGTATTTCCCTGCACAATGCTAGAGTGATTTTTGATGAAAGATCAATTGGAGCAGGAATTAAGGTTATGGCTAAAACAGCCCTTGATTTTTTGGATTAAAAAACAGCTAATAAGAGAAAACAAAATAAAGTAAAAATATCATTTATAAAATCCTGCTGTAATTATTCGGCAGGATTTTTATTATCTAAGATTTAAAAAAATTATTTTAAAAATATATTGACATAATAAAAATAAATTGTTAATATAATAATATATTATTAAAACAATAAATAATTATTAAAATAATAAGTATATAAGCAATATTTAAGTTTTAATAATATAAAAATTAAAAGGAGATGATCGTTTATGAAAAAGCAGATTAACACAGAAGCTGCACCGGCAGCAATAGGTCCATATTCACAGGGGATAGAGATTGACGGTTTTATTTTTACATCAGGACAGATTCCTATTGATCCAAAAACATCAGAAATGGTAGAAAATGATATTGAAAAACAGACAGTACAGGTTTTGAAAAATTTAAAAAACGTTCTTAAAAAAGCAGATCTTGGAATGGATAATATCATCAAAACTTCAATATTTCTATCTGATTTAGGTAATTTTGATAAAGTAAATGAAATTTATGAAGGGTATTTTGGAGATATTCCACCTGCAAGATCATGTGTAGAAGTGGCAAAACTTCCTAAAAATTCTTTAATTGAAATAGAAGCAGTAGCCAGGTAAGTAATTACATAGAAGGGTGATCTATATGAAGACAGATAAAACAACAGATCTATTAAAAGAAACGATTAAACCGGCACTTGGATGTACAGAGCCGATCGCAGTAGCTTATGCACTGGCAAGGACAAAAGATGAAATAAGCAGTGAAATAAAAAAAGCAAAAATTATGGTAAGCCTCAATATTTATAAAAATGCTGCCAGAGTGGGAATTCCCGGAACAAATTATAAAGGACCAATTATGGCAGCTGCACTGAGTATGGTGATGGGGAATCATACAAAAAAGTTAGAAGTGATTGAAGGTGTTCAAGAATGTGATATAACAGCTGCACAAAAAATTATTGATAGAGAAATAATAGATCTAAAAATACGAGAAGATATCAGCGGACTTTATATTGAAACTCAGTTAATAACTGCAGAAGAAAAAGCCCGTGTTATTATCGCTGATAAACATTTAAATATTGTTAAAATAGAAAAAATAAGTAGAGATAGTGAATTTGATAAATTTAAAATTAATAATGATGATAATGATAATGCAGACTGTGAAGGGA
>CAZLIW010000355.1:0-2146 GCA_964559325.1 uncultured Halanaerobium sp.
CATAGTATAACACTCAGGTTTAATTTTGTCAACAATATTATCCTGATAATAAATATTAATCCTAACTATTTTAATCGGCTTTAATCTCAAATTAGTATAGTATCGAATATTAATATGAATAGAATATGAATTTTAGAGAAATATTAATAATTAATTGTAAATTTTATTAAACTATTTATTTAAACCAGACAGGAAAATTCCATTTGCGAAAGTATAGTTAGAAGAGAAGTTCATTTCTGTAAAGCAGCTACTAATAAAAACCTATTCTTTCATATATAATTGTTATACATATTTTTTATAAAATATTTTATATTAAAAATTTTGAAAATAAGTTGGAGGGATAAAATGAACAAAAAATTAATCATATCTTTTATAATTATTGCTGCTGCAGCTGCTTCTTTTTTCTTTATTCAGGATGACAGCAGTATAGAACAGGCTGAGGTAGGTACTGAAATAGGTGAGGCAGCTCCGGACTTTTCTCTACCGGGTATAAATAATGAAGAAGTTAAATTAAGTGATTACCGGGGCAAAAAAGTTTTTCTAAATTTCTGGGCAACCTGGTGTCCTCCCTGCCGCGCTGAAATGCCGGATATACAGAGGCTTTATGAAGAAGAAAAAGATGATATTGTAATCCTGGCAGTAAACATTGGAGAAGAAAAAGGAAAAGTCGTGGATCACCTCAATATCAGCAATTTTTCATTTCCAGTTGTACTGGATAGAGATAAATCCACAGCAGCAGAATATCTGGTTCGTGGTATACCCACAAGTTATTTTATAGATAAAAATGGCACCATAATAAATAAAGTGACAGGTGCCATAAGCTATCAGCAAATGCTAAATCTTGCCGAACTGGATTAACTAATCTTCGTCCTCACAATCGGGACAGAGATTATTGGTTTGCTCATTTGCCTGACGACCCCGCCTGTGTCTGCCGGTCGGGGTTAGTTTTTCACCACATCTCCAGCAGTGTCCTGGTCTCATAAGCTTATAATCTCCACCAGAAAAGCGCAGAGCCTTTCCACATGTCAGTGCTTCAGCAACTTTCTGCCTTGCTGAAGTTAATACTCTTTGAAAAGTAGGTCGGGATACGTTCATTTTTTTGGCTGCTTCCGCCTGAGTTAATCCTTCAACATCTTTTAAACGCAGAGATTCTACTTCTTCCATATTAAGTTCAACTATCTCCAGTTTGTGGCCGGGAACACCAGCAGGTTTAAAAAACTTTATTTCTGGAAGCTGCTGTATCAATCTATCTTTTGTTGGTCTAGCCATAATATTCACTCCTGTTTAAATCAAATTTCTTTATATTAATTATATCAGAAATATAGTAAAACAACAAAACCTGCCTATATAGGCAGGTTTCAAAATGATAATTGTGACATTACAGCTCTTATTAAACAATAAATCCAAAGAGATCATTTTTGTTATTTTATATATTATTAATGAACGATCATTAAAGTTTTTTCTCAGCAACCATTCCTAAAACCGCTGCAGAATCTTTAGCAGAAGAGTATGGAGGTGCATAAGCAAGGTCAATCTGAAATAGATCTTCAGCCTTTAATTTGCTGTAGATAGCTGTACTTAAAACATCTATTCTTTTATCAGAACCTTCACCACCAATTATTTCAGCTCCAAGAATTCTTCTGCTCTTTTTATCAAAAACTCCCTTTATATTAAGCTTACTTACCCCCGGATAATATCCGGCATGATTGCTGTCTTTAATCTTAATGCTGATAGGATCAAAACCACTTTCTCTTGCCTCTTCTTCATTTAAACCTGTTGTTGCAGCAGTTAAGTCAAAAATCTTTGTTATTCCTGTTTTCTGTATGCCTTTATGTTCATAATTTCCCCCTGCTGCATTTTCTCCGGCTACTCTTCCCTGCTTATTTGCAGTAGAACCCAAAGGTACCCAGACAGGTTTACCACTAACAATATCAGTTGATTCTGCACAATCTCCAGCAGCATAAATATTCTTTATATTGGTTTCCATTCGATTATTTACTTTTATAGCACCTGTTTCACCCATTACTACACCGGTCTTTTCAGCAAGTGTTGTCTCAGGTTTAACACCAATTGACAGAAGTACCATATCTGCCTCTAATTCTCTGCCGCTCTGAGTAAGAACTTTTTCTACCTTTTTTTCACCTAA
>CAZLIW010000356.1:0-2135 GCA_964559325.1 uncultured Halanaerobium sp.
GGAGAGAATTACTTCAACCAAAAAAGGTTCTATTACATCTGTTCAGGCAGTATATGTCCCTGCAGATGACCTTACAGACCCTGCTCCAGCAACAACCTTTGCCCATCTTGATGCTACAACTGTACTTTCCAGAGATATAGTGGAAAAGGGTATTTATCCGGCGGTAGATCCACTTGATTCAACATCCAATATACTGGATCCACGAATTATTGGTGAAGAGCACTATCGAGTTGCCCGTCAGGTACAGGAGATTCTTCAGGAATACAAAGATCTGCAGGATATAATTGCAATCCTGGGAATGGATGAACTTTCTGAAGAAGATAAGATTGTTGTAAATAGGGCCAGAAGAATAGAAAGATTTTTATCTCAGCCATTCTTTGTAGCAGAACAGTTTACCGGTACACCGGGCCGCTATGTAGAAATTGATGATACTATTAGGGGTTTTAAAGGTATTCTGGAAGGACGCTATGATAATCTGCCGGAAGAAGCCTTTTATATGGTAGGTACTATTGAAGAAGCTGAGGAAAAAGCCAAACGGCTGGAAGAAGGTGAGTAGCCCATGGCTGCTGATCCAAAAATTCAGCTTGATATAGTAACTCCACAGAAACTTGTTTACAGTGACAAAATTGACATGCTCGAAGGGCCGGCTATAGATGGGCTTATTGGTATTTTACCCAGACATGCCCCACTTGTTACAGCAATGAAAATAGGTATTGTAAAGGTGCGTAAAGGTGGGGAGGATAAAGAAATAGCAATAAGTGAAGGTTTTATGGAAGTTCAGCCTGATAGAATAAATCTTGTGGTTAGAACTGCAGAGATGCCGGAAGAAATTGATGTAGAAAGAGCAGAAGCAGCAAAAGAACGGGCAAAAGAAAGAATAGAATCGGAAAAAGACAGTATTGATTTTGTTAGAGCAGAAGCTGCCTATGAGAGATCTATTGCAAGATTAAAAGTAGCCCAGCATAAGGGCCATTCTCTCGGTAGCTATGACAGATAAACATAAAGTAAAATTTAAAAGATATATTACCTTACAGAGAGCTGAGAGGCTCTCTTTTTTTTATAATTATTAAGAATGCATAAAGAATACAGCAGAGAAACTCTTTTAGATTTTATTTTAATATGGAGGAATAGATGATTTTATAATTCACTCTTTAAACTTATCTTAAAATTATCTTTATTTCCCCATCATTTTTTCAGAACAAACAAAAATGATAACTATTTTAGGACTAATTTTGCATAAAGCTTTAGAAGTGATAAAATGATAGCAGGAGGTAAGTTTTAATGATCAAAAAGAATAATAATAACAATAAATTAGAGCAGACTGTTAGGGAAGGTGCTTTTGGTCCTAAAGAAATAAAAAAAGGAGAAAAAAATAGATATCTAGGTGAATTTGAAGAAAGAATAATAGCCTATCTCAATTATAATCAGGTAATGGATAAAGCAGTATATCCGGAAATAAATCAAGTACTTTCACTTCCGGAGGCAGAAAAATTAATAATACGAGGAGATATTCCCAAAAATAAAAGCGAAAAATATACAGAAATGGCACGAAAAAATGATGTCAGATTTATTAGAAAAAGTTCTCCAGAATTCAGGGGAGAAGTGGCACTTGCAGTAGCAGGGAAAAATGCAGTAAATACAAAAAAAGGAAAGATAATCGGCAGAGAAGAAAAGTTGCAAAAACGGGGTTTATCTGATAATATTATAAAGAATGCTGGAGCTGTTTTATGTAAAAGCTGCTGGCAGGAATTAATGAAAAAATCACCGGAAGAAAAAATAAATTATCGTAAAGCTGGAATACTGGACAGACTGTCCGGTACAGGCTGTATAGGCTGCCGCAAATAATCTGAGGATTTCTGGATTTTCATCTGAGAAATTCTTGTTATTTAATTTAGCATAAGGATATTATACGGCCTTTAAAGGCAAAATCTAGAAAGGAGCTTTTAGAGGTGGGAAAATTTGTAATAAATGGACAGAGACCTCTTAGGGGAGAAATAAAAGTAAGTGGAGCAAAAAATGCAGCACTGCCAATTATTGCTGCAGCACTTCTGGCTGATTCAGAGAGTGTACTTCAGGACATACCGCAGCTTAGAGATGTAAAAAATCTGTGTGCAATTATTGAGCAGATGGGTGCA
>CAZLIW010000357.1:0-2124 GCA_964559325.1 uncultured Halanaerobium sp.
TAATTTTTATTATTTATATATAAAGTAAAAACTATGGACGAATAACATCAAAATACGAAATATAATTAAAACCACTTTGAATGAATGGTTAAATGAACAATATAAATTGGATGATGTTAAATTAAATAAACTGGTTCAAATTATATCTGAAAAATATCCAGAAATTAACTATGGTGGATGTGCTGTTTTTGCAAGAGCATTTCATAATGTAATCAACTTACCTTATATGCTAATTATTGATGATGGATTACTTGATGAAGACCCACCAATACATGTTATGATTAAGTTACCAAATGGTAAATTATTTGATGGTGAGGGTGTTAGGACAAAACAACAAGTTAAAGAATATTATAAATATGATTTGGAAGGTAAATTGATGTTTCTTGAAGATAGTGACGGTTCAATTTTAGATAATTATTATGAAGAACTTGGGAGTGGTTTATTTACTCATTGTCATAAAGAACATTATAATGATATTCTAAATATTATTAAAAGTGTGATGGAAAATTTTTAAAGGTTTTTGTAACAAAATGCTAATTAGAACGTATAATGTAGTATTGGTTATAAAGTTAATAATATGATTTCGTGGCTTTTCGCCATGAATTATATTTAGTGTTGTACACTGGTGCATATTCACTGACTTAAATACGAGCTACGAACCCTTTCTTTTTTTTGCGGGATAGCCAACTCATTTTGAAAAAATGAAAGAATATTAAAAATAATTGCTTTAAATGCTTGGATATTTAAAATACTTGCGTATATTTGTAATGTGTTAATGATAACACAAGGGTTGCTCGCCCGTCAGAGCTTATTCGTTTGACCATGAATACACCTTCTAATTTCCCCTTCGAGCTTCGCCAACAGAAGCAAGTTTTTGTTGCAACTTTTGCTGACCGCAGAAATGCAAAAGAGTGCAGACGCCAATTAGAGATTGGTTGTGTACATAACTCTTTAGGATCAACTAAAGGGCGTATAATAGAGAAAGAACGTGGCATATTTGCCGTGTACGCTATACAATAAGTGTTCAGCCCTTCGGGGGCTGTTCATTAACAATGAACATATAAATTTATTGAACATGCAAAACGAAAAAACATTAATTGAATTAGGATTTAAACAATACCCAAAATGGGATAGCGAACAAACAGATACAAAAGATTATAGGCTTGATTATAAAGGTTTAATTTTTAGAGCGCATGTTTGGAATGAAAAACAAGGCTTCCCAAATGAAAAGCAATTTGTAAGTATGGGATTAGTTGTAAAAGACGGGCATTTAGTTGATAGATATAGAGACTGTTGCTCTTATGGAAGCGTAAAACGCAACATAGAAAAGATATGAAAAGAAAAACAGTAGTTATTTACCAAACAACGCCTCCCGAATGTTATGGGAGTTTACAATTATTTTGTGATGCAAAAGGATTAAAGTATAACACATTTAGCAAAAAAACTCTCCCGTTTAAATATGGGGATTTTGAAGTACACCGTGTTCCTTTTTTTAGCGGAGCGTGGGGAGAAAAAAAAGGAAAACATAAACCCACTAAAGTTGATGCGAGCGCAAAAGATTAATGCACTTGTGTACAACGTTGAGCGTATGCGGTCGTTGCCGTTTATCAATTTAGTAGTAATTTTATAAAAAAGTAGATATTATGAAAATCAAAATCGTTTCAGAAGAACCACAAGGCAATGACGTATCACGCATTGTTAGCAATCGTTTTTTTACGATATATGGCAAAAAGCGTCAAACTCCAAATGAATTTACAGAGTTTGCAAAAGCAAGAGATGAGTTAGTAAATGAATTTTATAAAGCATTAAGAATACCGCAGATAGTAGAATGGTTAGCAAGGCAGTTAAAATGATTACTAACGGTGGATACATGAAGCGTATGAGGAACTAATATGATTTATGTACCGTGTTATACACTGGCACGGTACGAAACAGATAAAACTTAATTAAATGAATGAAAGTAGCAATAACAGTTTTTTGAGCGTTGGCAAAAATGGCTTTGAAAAAGCCAACTATACCGATTTTCTAAATACAAAACAGAAAGCATATATAGACTCAGGTTTTGAAATAGAAGAATCTGAATTAAACAGTAATATGTTTGATTTTCAAAAACTTTCTGTCTAT
>CAZLIW010000358.1:0-2123 GCA_964559325.1 uncultured Halanaerobium sp.
TTTATGCATGGCTTTCATTTGGATTTATGATTTTAGCAAAGATAGGAACCCAGGTTAATGTAGCACAAAATGTTGGCAGAGATGATTACAAGAAAGCCGGTAGGTATTCCACAGCAGGATTACAAGCAGTAATAATTATTGGTATTATATTTGCCCTAACAGTCCTTAGATTTAGAGTAAGTTTAATTGGATTTTTTAATATTAATGATGATTATGTTAATATGCTAGCTATTCAATATTTAAGTATAATTGTTTTTGGTCTAATATTTAACTTTATTAATGAAGTTTTTTCAGGGATAATAATAGGTGCTGGGGAAAGTAAAGTTCCTTTTAAAATTAATGCTATTGGATTGGGGATTAATATAATAATTGATCCTATATTAATATTTGGTTTGTTTGGAGTTCCACAGCTTGGAGTAAAAGGAGCTGCTATTGCAACTTCAGCATCACAATTTTTTGTAACAATAATTTTTATAAGGCATATTTACAGGGCAGAATATCCTTTTTTTGAATTTAACATTTTCAAAGGGTTCTATGTTAAAGAAATTATAGAAAATGCTAAGATAGGACTACCTGTTAGTATACAGAGTCTGTTATTCACATTTTTTTCTATGGGTATAGCTAGAATTATAGCTGTTTGGGGTCCTATACCAGTTGGAGTTCAGAGAGTAGGAGGACAAATAGAATCCATAACTTGGAGAACTTCTGAAGGTTTTTCGGCTGCATTAAGCTCTTTTACAGGCCAAAATTATGGTGCAGGTAAAAAAGAAAGAGTAAAAAAAGGTTATTTTTCTTCCTTGAAAATTATGGCCACCTTTGGAACATTGACATCTCTACTACTTATAGTATTTGCAAAGCCCATTTTTAGTTTATTTATACCGGAAAAACAATCTTTAGGAATAGGAATAGAATATCTTCGTATATTAGGACTTTCACAAATACTCATGAGTTTAGAAATAATGACTCAGGGGGCTTTTGCAGGATTTGGAAAAACTATTCCACCATCAATTGTAAGCATAATATTTAACGGCTTGAGAATTCCATTAGCCTTGATGTTATCAATGGAAACCCCGCTAGGTCTTAATGGTGTTTGGTGGAGTATTAGTATAACTTCTATGATTAAGGGTATAATTATTGTAGGTTGGTTTTTATTGGTATTAAAAAAATACATGAAAAAAGGAGTTGTAGTAGATGATAAGAGAGATAAAATTAAGAAAATCTATTAGAAAATATAAAAAAGAACCTTTAAATGAGAAAAGTGAAAAGATAGTTAAGGAATCTATAAATGAAGCCAAATCTCTTTATGGAAATATTAAGACAAAGATAATATTTGAAAAAGATGGAGAAAAATTCTACAAAACAGCCAGCACTCTAATAAAAAGTTTATTTTTTGTAAAATCTCCTCATTATATTATACTAATGTCTGAGGAAAAAGAAGGATATTTAGAAAATATAGGTTTTATTGGAGAACAGATAGTTCTGAAACTTGCTGGAGCTGGTATAGGAACTTGCTGGATAGGTGGCAATGTTAATGATAAAAAGTTTTCTAAAGAATATAGTACAGAGTATAATTTAGAATATATAGCATGTATAGCCTTAGGATATCCTGAAGAAGATTTAGTGGAAATAACTGAAAGAAAAAGAAGAAAATTAGACGAAATATTTAAAGATACTATTTACAAAAACCACTTTGAAGCAGCTAAGGCATTGCAAGCAGCTCCTTCAGCAACTAATAAACAACCCTGGAATGTTTATCCAAAAGACTCAAATTGGGATTATTATATAGAGGAATTTTCTGGAATAATGAGTGATAAAAGGAATGCTTTAGCATCAATTGATGCAGGAATAGGATTAGCACATATATTAATGGAAAGTAATCGTAAGGGAGAAATGATAAATTTTTCTAAGGAAGAAAAAAAAGAAAAAGAGGGATTAAGATATATAACCTCAGTGAAATTCAAATAAATAAAAAAAATGCTGGATAATAAAAATCCAGCATTTTTTATGCTAAAATATATATTTTGATTTTTATTTAATTGCCTTTGATACTGCATCATCGAATTCATCCATTATTTCCTGATTTGGTTCTTCAGTTGCTAATGAAACAGCATAAATTAAAACTG
>CAZLIW010000359.1:0-2114 GCA_964559325.1 uncultured Halanaerobium sp.
TTTTTTGCATCTAATCTTTTACAGCTTAATTGAAATTTCAAGAAGGGTGGAAAGATTATTGAAGATAGTATTTTTGGGATAAGTGCAGTATCTAATGTTCTAGTCTTAAGTTCTGTTATATTTAAAGAGATAAAAAGATAGTTTAAAAATAAATGATAAGAATTTTATTTCATATAATAACTTAAGAAAAATATTTGGGTAATAAATAATAATATTTTCTTAAAGGTGAGTTTTATTAGATAATTCTCTAAATTGAGTTTTTAAATCTGCAAATTAACGTATTTGGGAGATGTAATTATGAATTATCAGGATGAGTTTAATAATATAAGGCCTGCCTGGCTGGAGATTAATCTGGATAATTATGAACATAATATAAAGCTGATAAAAGGTCTATTGTGTAAAAAAACTCTTTTAACAGCAGTTGTTAAGGCAGATGCTTATGGACATGGTGCAGTGGAAATTTCTAAAAAAGCATTAGAATCTGGTGCTGATAGGTTGGCAGTTGCTGTACTGGATGAGGCAGAAGAGCTAAGAAAGTCTGATCTGCCAAAGATTCCAATTTTAATTTTAGGATGGACACCAAAAGAACAATATGAGAGAGTGATTGAACATAATTTAATTCAAACTGTATATGATTATCAGGATGTGCTGGCTCTTAATGAAGCTGCAGAAAAGATGAACAGAAAAGCAAAAATACACATAAAAATAGACACAGGTATGAGTAGACTGGGAATAAAGCCGGAACAGGGTATTGAATTTGTTAAAAAAGTTAATGAACTTTCTAATATAATTATTGAAGGGATTTATACTCATTTTTCTTCTGCCGATGAAAATAATAAGGAGTTTACCTTTCAGCAGTTTAATATATTTAAAGATCTAATTTCTAAATTGAAAGAAAGTGGTATAAGCATTCCTATTAAACATGCTGCAAATAGTGCTGCAATTATTGATATGCCAGAATTGCAAATGGATATGGTTAGAGCCGGGATAATAAGTTATGGCCTCTGGCCTTCAAATGAAGTTAAAAGAAAAATAGACTTAAAAGCTGTAATGAGCTTAAAATCCCGTCTGGCTTATGTTAAAACAGTGGAAGAAGGGACACCCATAAGTTATGGTAGAACTTATGTAACAGAAAAAAAGAGCAGAGTGGGCACAATACCTTTGGGATATGCTGATGGATACAGCAGATTGCTTTCTTCGGATTTCGAAGTTATTGTAAAAGGTAAAAAAGTTCCAATAATCGGACGCATATGTATGGATCAGTTTATGGTGGATTTAAGTGGTATTAATTCTGTCGAAAAAGGAGATGTTGTTACTCTTTTGGGAGAAGATAATGGTGAAGTGATAACAGCCGATGAAATGGCAGAAAAATTGTCTACAATTAATTATGAAATCGTGTCAAGTTTTACCAAACGGCTGCCCAGAGTTTATATAAAAAAGTAAATAACAAAATATTACAAAGTTTTATCGAATTTTGTCTAATCCATTGATATAATTTGATTAGAGTAGTATAATTGTATCTGATGATAAAAAAATAATTTTTAAATCAAATATATTTAAAAATTAGACTATTTTAAAAAGTTAGAGTATAGATGAATAAATTCTAAGAGCCTTGGGCTGGGAGTTTTCCTGGCCCAATGTTTATTATAATTACCTTTTTATAACAAATAAGTTGTTAGATGGGTTCATAATATTAAATTACATCGGTATCAATTAAATTAATTAATAAAAATATCTAGGGGGAATAAAAATGAATTTTAAAGGTTTAAAAATTGCTGTTCCAGAAGAAATTATGGATGGTGAAAACAGAGTTTCAGCTACTCCAGAAACAGTTAAATCTATGATAGATGATGGAGCTGAGGTATTAGTGCAGTCAGGTGCTGGTGAAGGTTCTTTTTTTTCAGATGATGAATATGAAGAAGTTGGAGCTGAAATAGTTAAAGACGTAGAAAAATTATTTTCAGATGTTGATCTTATTTTAAAAGTAAAAGAACCACAGTTTAATGATGAAATTGGTAAACACGAAGTAGATATGATGAAAAAAGGACAGTATCTAATAACTTTTCTTCATCCTGCTTCACCTGGGAATCATGATATGGTAAAAGAAATTGCTG
>CAZLIW010000360.1:0-2110 GCA_964559325.1 uncultured Halanaerobium sp.
ATCAAAAGCAAAAACATAATAAAAAACAACTGCTGAAAACAAAAATACAGACAGCAATACAGACAGTTTTTTAATATTAAACTTTTCTTTCTGCAACTGCTCTTCCTCCCACTCCACAATTTCAAACAGTTAAAATGTATTTTTTAGAATTTCATTTAGACAAGTTAAGTATATCTGGAAATATTTAATAAGCCCAGTTAAAATTTAATTGAATTAGCATAATTGATTTAGCAAATCCTTTTTGACTAGAGTTTTTTCATACCCTATATCACACTATATCTTCCTTAATTTCAGCTTAAAATAAATTCCGAAAAAGCTTTTGCACTCAATCTTTAATTTCTATCACCTTATGCAGATTAATTACATCAAACATATTTTTAACATAACTGCTTTCAACATTTTCAATTATTAATTTTCCATCTTTCTCCCTTAAACGTTTATGAAATAAAAGAAGTTTTCCCAGACCAGAACTGTCAATACGCGAAACTTTTTCAAAATTAAGTCTTACTTTTTTATAGTCACTATCAAATAAATCCAGCAGATCTTTTTTTAATTTCTGTGCATTGGAAAAATCAATACTACCGGAAGGTTTAACAATTATTTCTACATCACTTATAATATTCAAATCTGTTTTCAAGATGTATATCCCCCTAAATAAATCTTAATTTCTTTAAATAGAATTTTTTAAATTCTCAACTGCCCGTTTATCAAATTCCCCGTTTATCACCATCTCCTCGATAATTTCCAGTGCCTGCTCTATTGTAAAAGCCTTTCTGTATGGTCTATCTTCAGTTAATGCCTGAAAAACATCACTAACTGCAATAATTCTGCTTCCTAAATTTAATTTTTCTGCTTTATAATGAAAAGGATAGCCGCTGCCATCAAGTCTTTCATGATGATAAGCCGCCCATTCAGGAATATCACCTATTCCTTTAATTTTATTTAATAACCGGTATGTATAAAAAGAGTGCTGTTTGATAAGATTATATTCTCTGTCATTTAATCGACCCTTTTTTTCTATTATTTCTTTTGGAACAATCAGTTTTCCAAGATCATGAAATAAAGATGCTGTTGTAACTGCACGCTGACATCTTCTGTCAAAGCCAAGTTCATATGTCAGCATAGCGGAAATAGCTGCCACTCCTGTACTGTGCCGGGAAGTAAATGGACTAATCCTATCAATAATATCAGCCATTATACCGGCTATAATTTCCAGATCATCAAGATTAATCTCTTTTCTGGTTTCTCTACCCCAATGTTCCAAAATATCGTTATATTCACCACTTGATATATTTAACCAGAAAGATTCTCTTCCAGCCAGTTTTACAAAATTTTCAACTATATCTGGATCAAACAGGCTGCCGGAATGTTTTTTTATTTTTTTAATAATAGAATCAACCTGAAATAATATATAATCATCTTTATTTATTAGAGCTTCAATTCTATCTGCAAGATAAATAATTCTGCTGGCTGTCGGGATCTGTTCTCCATTTAGAGAGTTGAAATTATTTAAAGACCAGTTATTATGATGGCATAATATAATTTTACTGAGTTCTGGCAAAAAATTAATTTTGTCTGTAAGTGATGCACCATTTCTGCAGTGCAGTTCAACAAAATTTGAGTCCAGTTCAAAAAAACTATCTGCTATTTTTTTATTTTCATTTTCTTCAATTCCAATATCATGAATTAGAGAGGCAAGAACCACCTGATTGATCTTTTCAGGATTTAAGTTCATAATTTTTGCAATTTCATAAGATATATAGGCAACTCTGCGGGAATGATTTAGAATTTCAACTTTACCCATATCAAGTGCCCAGGATAATGTTAAAAATAAATCACTTATTCTCATCTTTTTGGAGGGTAGTCTCCCGAAGTCTTTTGCTGAAATTTTTTCTAACAGCATATTTTACAGCTCCTCTTACTTTTTTTATTATAATTTTAGTTTAACTGAAATTATTTTGTTATCAGCAAATATTCAGCAGAAAGATAATATTATGTTTACATGTGTTTGACAGATCAAAAATTGTACAATTTTATTCTTATAATAATTTATTGATATTAATTACTATTATTGATAATTATACATATAAATTACTAAATATGCAAGATA
>CAZLIW010000361.1:0-2108 GCA_964559325.1 uncultured Halanaerobium sp.
TTTTTCTGCCGGTGGTCTTGTTGGAATAGCTACATAGGAAATATCAGTGTCCAGTTTAGAAACAAATGAAGCGTTTTTATTAAGTTCTTCCAGTGAATCATTTAATCCTTTAACCAGCATTGTTTCTGTAGTAAATGTACCTTTGAATTTTTTGGCAAATTCTTTGTACCCTTTGTGAATCTCCTCCAGATTCAATTCTGCATGTGGTCTGTCAACTTTTTTCCAGATATCTGTACTGACTGCATCACATTTTAGCGATACCCAGTCAAAATTAAGCATTTCTCTCTGTAGATCTTTATCAGCCATGAGTGAACCATTTGTTATAATTGCTGTTTTAACTCCAAGTTTATTTAATTCAGCTGCTGTTTTTCCTAAATTAATGTCGAGAGTTGGTTCTCCATCTGCTACAAAAGTCAAATAATCAACTTTTTCTTCTTTTTTTCTCAGCTTACTTAAACTCTTTTTTACTTCCTCCACTACCTGGTCTACTTCATAAAATTTTTCTCTTTTTATTCTCATTTTTTTAGTTCTGCCGAGCTGACAGTAAACACAGGAAAAACTGCATATTTTAGGTGGAATAATATTAATACCGAGACTCTGCCCCAGTCTTCTTGATGGTACAGGACCAAAAATTTTCATCTGTTTATCCTCCCTTTAAATTACGATTATTTTTCTTTTAAAATAATATTAATCAATTAAAAGCATATGTTCATTTATTGCTATTATATTCTTAATAATAATTTTTTTCAAATTTTACTGATTCTGTCATTTGATATTCTGCTTAAAAAGGAGGTAAAGCAGGGCCTGTTTTTTTATTAATTTTAATAAACTGGATAAAATATTTGAAGGATCAGAAATTCATTACTCATTTAATGTGGAATATTTTTTATTAGATGATATAATACTATGTGGTAGGTTTGCAGAAAAACATATAAAATAATATTAAACTGTACATATGAAATATAAATATATATAAATAAACTTTTAATATCAGAAAGGAAGATTATTATGAAAAATCCAGTAAAAAAAGTGGCTGCGATTCATGACATGTCAGGTTTTGGCAGATCATCACTTACAGTAATTATCCCCATTCTATCAACAATGGGTATTCAGGTCTGTCCGGTACCCACCTCAATCCTTTCCACACATACAGGAGGTTTTAGTGATTATAAATTTATTGATTTAACAGAACATCTTGAAGAATACATAGCTCACTGGAAAAAATTAGAGCTTGAATTTAACAGTATTTACAGCGGTTTTTTGGGATCTGTTAAACAGATAGATATTGTGGCTGACTTTATCAATTTTTTTGGTGGAGATAGTGAATTTATAGTAGTAGATCCGGTGATGGGTGATGATGGAAAGAAATATGCTACCTATACAGATCAAATGGTTGAAAGAATGAAAGAACTTGTTTCACATGCTGATATTATCACTCCAAATATGACAGAAGCTGCCTTTCTTCTGGATGAAGAATATCCATTGAAGATGGACAAAACATTAATCAAAGATTATCTGCACAGGCTGGCAGATATGGGCCCGGAAATAGTAATTATAACAAGTATGCCCTACAATATTTCTGCAAAGAAAACCTCTGTAATTGCATATAATAGTTATGATGAAAGGTTCTGGCGGGTTGACTGTGATTATATACCTACTTTTTATCCAGGGACAGGTGATGTATTTGCAAGTGTTCTGGTCGGCAGTATGCTGCAGGGAGACAGTCTTCCTCTGGCCCTCAGCCGTTCAGTTCAATTTACTTCTACGGCTATTAAAACCACCTATGGATATGATTATGATAATCGAGATGGAGTTATGCTGGAAAGAGTACTGGAAAACTTAAAAGCACCTGTGATAAATCACAGTTATGAACCATTTTAAAAGGCGGGTTTTACCCGCCTTTTTGATTTGCTATTATTTTTTATTTCAGATGTGCCTGACCTCTGTAGACAAGCCCTCTTACACCATCAACGGTAATAATCTCTCCATCATCAAACTCATCAGAAATATCTCCCGCATTTACCACAACAGGTATTCCTAAATTAAGTCCAACAATCGCTGAATGTTACTACTGCTGCCTTCTTAATGACTGAAATATAATTTCTATC
>CAZLIW010000362.1:0-2101 GCA_964559325.1 uncultured Halanaerobium sp.
ACCTTTCCTTGGTTCAGGTATAGGCATTACCAATCACCATCATTTATTTTCTCCTCAATCTGAAGCAGTTTATTATAACCATCAGTTTCACTTTCTGCTGATGAATTATTTTCTGTGCTTTGATTTTCTTCTGTTATCTGTTCATTTGCTTTATCTGTTTTGTCTGCAGATTCGGAACCTTCCACAGTATTATTCTGCTGCTGATCCATTTCTTTACTGGTGTCTGTCTTATCGTCCCTCAGATAATCTTCATCAAGATATTTTTCGGCACTCTCAATATATCTTGTATCACTATCCGAAAAATTATCCAAAAATAGCTGAGCTGTGTTTCTATCTTTTACAAATTTATATGCCATTTTTTCTATTTTGCTGGGATAATATATTTTAAGATCCGGATATCTTTCTACAGTATCCAAAATATCGTCTATGTTCTGACTTTTTTCCAGTATCAGGCGGTCAATACTATTTAAATTCTGACTTTCAAATACCTGACTAAATTTTATTAATTCTTTTCTTGTCAGCCTGGTTTTTAGTTTTCTAAAAATTTCCCGCACTTCTTTATCATAGCTGTCCAGTTCTGGAAATATTTTTTTAAAATATTCTGCACTTTCTATATCATCAACAAATTTAACTGCTCTGGATTTTACCGAATGAAAAACATAATTATTTTGCGGAAGTTTATTAATCAGCTCATGTAGTTCTTTTAAACTGCTGCTCTTATCTAATATACTTCTGTGAACATCACTTATACTGTGGGCATCAGGAAAAATATCCATTACAGCAAACAGTTCTTTTCTATTAAATCTTTCTGCCAACTTTTCTACCAGATTATTAAGATCACTGTCATAACTGGGTAAATCAGGAAAAATTTCTCTGTATTTTTGAGCAGTTCTAACATTATTAACCAGGCCTGCTGCTTCTTTTTTAAGTTTATCTATTTTAGCAATATCGCGGTTTTCTTCTGCAGCCTGTACTTCTTTTTCTATCTGCAGCAGTTTCTGCATATTCTGCTCTTCAGCAGCTGTTACTGCAGAAAAAAGAAATATTAATATGAGCAGGATAGTTGTTATTTTTTTAACCATACTAATCATTACCCTCTCCATGTGCATAGCGGCTGGCAGCGGCAGAAGCTATTCCTGCAACAAGATCATCCAAAAAAGTATTTACCTTACCTTCCTTTTTAGTATCCAGCTCTTTAATTATACCTATCTTTTCTTTATCCAAAAATCCGTAACTTGTCAGGCCTATTGTGCCGTACAGATTTACAATTGATAGAGGCAGTATTTCATCAATTCCATAGAGTCCTTCATCTGTATCAATTATACTCTGAATAGGCTCGGGCAGCTGTTTTTTCTCTGCCAGTTCATCAAGTGCAACACCTGTCAGAACTGCATGAGCAACCTCTCTCTTTTTTAAAACTGCATCAACATTTTTACAGCAAACTTCTAAGCTAATATCTGGATTATATGGTTCCTGCAGTTTCATTACCAGTTCAGCTATATCTTCAGCAGTTACTCCTCTGTTATTTAAAACCTCAATAGATTTTTCATATAATTTTTTCATGGAATCTTTCATCTTAACACTCCTTATTCATTATTTTTGATATTTAACTAAAATTTTCTAATTAGCTTGTTAAACACATTATACAATTTTTAACCAGAGCTGACAACAAAGATTAAAGACAAATAATAAAAGGACAAATATTAAGCTGTTGATATTTATATCTTCAGCAATTTTTTCGAAATTAATTTTAGAGCTGCAAAAAAATGAGTTTGTTAAAATTCATATAATGAAAATTTCAATATTTCTTCATTTTTTTGAAATAATAATTCAAGAGATAAATTACGATTAAATTTTAAATCAATAGTTAAACCTCAACCTGCTAATTACTTTCTTAATTTATTTCATTTTGTCTTTTATGGATTATCAGGTCAAGTTTAATGTACAATTAAGCAGTCAACTATGGTATACTGGTTTTAAACATATATTGGAAAAAAACAAATTTGGAAAGGGAGATTTTAAATTGAAGAGTAAAGATGATTTGATTAATATTAACTCAATTAAAAATAAAATAGAGAAGTATAAGTTAGGAGAGATTAAT
>CAZLIW010000363.1:0-2093 GCA_964559325.1 uncultured Halanaerobium sp.
TCCGTGAAGGCGGCCATACAGTTGGTGCCGGAGTTGTTACTGAAATTATTGAGTAAAGCATAGAAATTGATTTGCCTTGTTGATATAACTCAAACTGTTTTCAATAGGCATGTGCAGATTTATACTGCACATGCTTTTTTTCTAAAAAATATTGACATTCATCTGAGAATATGTTAAATTAATTAAGGTTATAGCTTTGGAAAAGAGAATAAATAATAATTGCACAGGATTTGAATATATAATACTAACAAAGTAAGCAGATTGGACTGAGGAGGTGGATTTACGATGAGAGAAATTATCACACTGGAATGTACTGAGTGTAAAAACAGAAACTATTCTACCAAAAAAAATAAGAAAAACACAAGAGATAGGCTGGAATTAAAGAAATACTGTAAATTTTGCAAAGAACACACTCTCCATCGTGAAACAAAGTAGTTTTTCCTGAATATTTAATTTAAGGAAGTGGTATTTTATGGCAAAGACCGGTTTTTTTAGTAAAATAACTAAGTTTTTTCGCCAGGTAAGGTCAGAATTGAAAAAAGTAAATTGGCCAAATAAAGAAGAAGTAGCTTCAAATACGTTAGTGGTTTTAGTAACTGTGATATCTCTAATAGCATTTATCGGTGTTTTAGATTTATTATTGGCCAATATTATTACTCCATTAATAATGTAACTGAGGAGGTGAGGGTCCTTTCTAGTTAAGGGTCCTTAGAATATGACTGAAGAGAATAAATGGTATGTTGTCCATACTTATTCCGGACATGAGAAAAAAGTGAAAGCTAATCTAGAAAAAAGAATTGAAAGTACTGGTATGGAAGATAAAATTTTCCGTATTTTAGTGCCAACTGAAGAAAAAATTGAAAAGAAAAAGGGTAAAGATAAAGTCGTAGAGAAAAAGATCTTTCCCGGTTATGTTCTGGTAGAAATGGATATGAGTGATGATTCCTGGTATGTTGTCAGGAATACACCCGGGGTAACCGGTTTTGTAAGCAGTGGAACCAAACCACTCCCACTTCAACCGCAAGAAGTTGAACATATTTTACAGGGTATGGGCATGAAAGAACAGGATATGACCATAGACTTTGAAGTTGGAGATAAAGTTACGGTTACAGACGGTCCATTTGAAGACTTTGTTGGAGTTGTAAAAGAAGTTCATCCACAGCAGGGTAAAGTTAAAGTATTAGTTTCTATGTTTGGTAGAGATACTCCCGTAGAGTTAGAATTTTATCAGATTGAGAATCAGTAATTGTAAAATAGAATTATCATTAGAAAGAGGTGTTAATGATGGCAAAGAAAGTTATGAATATGATTAAACTTCAAATACCAGGAGGTCAGGCTAATCCTGCACCACCAGTAGGTCCTGCTTTAGGTCAGCATGGTGTAAATATTATGGAATTTTGTAAAGCATTTAATGCTAAAACTAAAGAACAGCAGGGTACTATTATACCGGTAGAAATAACTGTATATCAGGATAGATCATTTGATTTTATAACAAAAACACCACCGGCAGCAGTGCTGCTTAAACAGGCAGCTGGGATTGATACTGCTTCTGGTGAGCCTAATGTTGACAAGGTGGCTACAGTTAGTAAGGATGCTGTTAGAAAAATTGCTGAAACAAAAATGCCTGATTTAAATGCAGGTAGTATGGAAGCTGCAATGAGTATGATTGCAGGGACAGCAAGAAGTATGGGAATTTTGGTTGAAAAAATATTTTTGATTGTTCTTTCCGTTTTGCATATATGTGGGAGGAATTAATCCGATAATACCACAAGGAGGAGATTTTTTATGGGAAAACACAGCAGGCGTTATAAAGAGGTTAGGCAAAAAGTTGATTTTGATAAAATGTATGAACCAGCTGAAGCGTTTGAATTGGTTAGAGAAACAGCCAGTGCAAATTTTGATGAAACTGTTGAACTATCTGCAAAATTAGGAGTTAATCCAAAACATGCAGATCAGAATATCAGAGGTACTGTAGTAATGCCTGAAGGTACAGGCCAGGAGATTACTCTGGTAGTTTTTGCTAAAGGAGAAAAAGCAAAAGAAGCTGAAGAAGCAGGGGCAGATTTTGTAGGCGCTGATGAATTAGCAGAAAA
>CAZLIW010000364.1:0-2090 GCA_964559325.1 uncultured Halanaerobium sp.
AGTCCTTTTATTCTTCTGGCAGGGCCGTGTGCTCTGGAAGAAAAGGGAAGAGTTTTTAGGATAGCAGAAAGAATTAAGACAATAACAGAAAAATTGGGAATACCATATGTGTTTAAGGCATCTTTTGACAAAGCCAATAGATCATCTATTGAGTCATATAGAGGGCCCGGGCTGGAAAAAGGGCTGGAGATACTGGCAGAGGTAAAAGAAAAATTTGATCTGGCCGTTATTTCTGATATACATCTACCAGAACAGGCAGAACAGGCTGCTGAAGTGCTGGATATTATACAAATTCCTGCTTTTCTTTCCCGTCAGACAGATCTGCTTACTGCAGCTGGAAAGACCGGTAAAATTATAAATGTTAAAAAGGGGCAGTTTCTGGCCCCCTGGGATATAGATCAGGTTGTAAAAAAAATAGAGAGTACAGGTAATGAGAATATTATTTTGACTGAAAGAGGAGTATCTTTTGGCTACAATAACCTGGTGGTCGATATGCGTTCACTGCCAAGAATGAAACAGACAGGTTATCCGGTGGTTTTCGATGCCACACATAGTGTGCAGCTTCCAGGTGGTGCTGGAAACACATCAGATGGGCAGAGGGAATATGTGCCTCATCTTATGCGGGCTGCTCTTGCTGTTGGTATAGACTCACTTTTTATGGAAGTTCATGATAAACCAGAAGAAGCTAAAAGTGATGGAGCAAATATGGTGAGGCTGGATAATTTAGAAGAACTGCTTAAAAAAGGTCTGGAAATAGATAGAATTATTAAAAATAGATAAGTGATAATTTTTAAGGGTGGTCTGATATGACAGAAAAAAATTATACAGAAAAAATGGAAGAAAGCCTTAATCAGGCTAAAAATGTTCTGCGGATAGAAGCAGAAGCTGTATTTTCATTAAAAGAAAAGGTTAATGGTCTGTTTAAAGAAGCGATGGAACTTATTATAAATTCTTCAGGCAGGGTTGTGTTTACAGGTCTGGGTAAGTCCGGGCTTATTGCACAGAAACTGGCTGCTACATTTTCCAGTACAGGGACTCCGGCTTTTTTTGTCCATGCTACTGAAGCTCTTCATGGTGATCTGGGTATGATTACAGAAGGGGATGTTGTTGCAGCAATTTCCAACAGTGGAGAAACCGATGAATTAATAAATTTAATTCCCTCTATAAGAAGAATTGGTGCCAGACTTATTGCTATTACTGGTGATCAGGAATCCACGCTGGCAGAATATGCTGATTTAATACTTGAGGCCGGTGTACCTTCAGAAGCATGTCCGTACAACCTTGCTCCAACAGCAAGTACAACAGCGGTTCTTGCACTTGGAGATGCACTTGCAATTGCACTATCACATTTTCATGGATTTACTCCGGAGGATTTTGCTGTATTTCATCCAGGAGGTTCTCTGGGCAGAAAGCTTCTAACAAAAGTTGCTGATGTAATTAAGATAAGAGAGCAAAACCCGACAGTAGGAAAAAATGCATCTGTAAGAGAGGCGCTTTTTGAAATGACTTCGACCAGAATGGGGTCAACTTCAATAATTGACATTGAAGGGAATCTAAAAGGAATTATTACTGATGGAGATATAAGAAGGCTGCTTGAGAGATCATCTGATTTTATCGATAAACCTGTTTCAGAATATATGACCTCTGATCCTGTAACTATTGAAGCAGATAAACTTGCAGCAGAAGCTCTAAAGATAATGGAAGACAGAGAGATTAATGATCTTCCGGTAGTTGAGGGCAGTAAAGCTGTGGCAATGCTTAATTTTCAGGATCTACTGCGGGCCAGAGTTTTTTAGAAAGGAATAATTATATTGAAAAGATTAACAGCTTTATTTTTTGATCTGTTTAAATTTATCACACAAAAGCTGCCGGTATCCAGGGCATATCTGCCCGGAAAATTTCTGGGTCAGCTTGCCTATAAATTATCCGGCTCCAGAGGAGGAAATTCGCGCCAGAATATTATGGATGCTTTTAATATTGATAAAAATAAAGCAGATAAAATTCTAAAAAAAGTTTACAGCAATCTCGGTATGACACTTTCGGAATTTCTACTGCAGGAAAATATTAGGGAAGAAGAAATAGATAATATA
>CAZLIW010000365.1:0-2086 GCA_964559325.1 uncultured Halanaerobium sp.
AGTCTAAAAATCCTTTACGGTCCACTGCCCTAATTCCATTGACATTCCAAGAATAAATGCGCATAAATATCCCCTCCACAGTCTTATCTTAAAATAATCTCTGTATCCATGCATTAAATAATTAAATATTATTTTTTACAAAAATTTCATTCACTCTACCGTATTCTTCAATAACCTCTTTATTGTCCTGCTTGTAAAATAGATTTACAACAAATATTGTGGCAGAATTGACCAGAAATCCCGGCACTATTTCGTACATTTGAGCACCTAAACCAGTTTGTTTCCAGATAATAAGTACTGCTGTTCCTAAAAGCATACCGGAAAAAGCAGACTGCCAGGTTGTATTTTTAGAAAAAAGAGAAAATAGGACCACCGGTCCAAAAGCAGCTCCCAGTCCTGCCCAGGCATATGCTACCAGTCCTAAAACAGTATTATCAGGGTTTAAAGCGAGAAAAAATGCTATTACTGCAATTAAAATTACAAATCCTCTCCCAACCCACATCTTTTCATTTTCGGAAGCACCTCTTTTTATAATTCTATTGTAAAAATCTTCGGTCAGTGTTGATGAAGATACTAAAAGCTGAGAATCTATTGTTGACATAATGGCAGATAATATTGCTGCCAGCAAAATACCACCTATCCAGGGATTAAATATATTTCTTATCATCTCTATAAATACTTTTTCGCTATCCTGAATTTCCGGGAACATCGGAATAGCTATCAGCCCAATCAATACAGCACCTGCCAGAGAGATAGCAACCCAGATTACAGCTATTTTACGCGCTCCTGGAACTTTTTTGATAGAGTCAATTCCCATAAATCTTGCCAGTATATGTGGCTGGCCAAAGTAACCAAGCCCCCAGGCTGCTGCAGAAATTACAGCTGCAGTGGTAAAGCCTTCCGGCATCAGGGACAGAGAAATATTCTGTATCTGCATTGTATCTGCTATACCTGTCATTCCACCTACACTGGAGTAGGCAAAAAACGGAACAATCGTTATTGCCAGAAACATCAGTATTCCCTGAAAAAAATCGGTCCAGGAAACAGCCATAAATCCACCCAGAAATGTATAAAGCACAATTGCCATACCACCAGTAAAAACAGCGGCAAAATAATTGATATTAAATAGTGACTCAAATAATTTTCCGGCTGCTACCAGTCCGGATGCTGAATATATTGTAAAAAATAGCAGTGTAACTACTGCTGAAAAAATTCTTATTAAGCCGGTTTTATCACGAAAGCGGTCCTCAAAAAAAGATGGAAGTGTCATAGAATCTGTCACTTCTGTATATACACGCAGGCGACTGGCAACATATTTCCAGTTCAAAAATGTGCCGATAAAAAGTCCAATTGCTATCCAGGATTGGCTTAAGCCACCTAAATATACTGCACCGGGGAGCCCCATAAGAAGCCATCCACTCATATCACTTGCCTGAGCTGAAAGGGCTGTTACCCAGCTTCCCATAGCTCTTCCTCCAATAAGATAATCCTCAAGACTGGCTGTTTTATTATAAAAATAAACTCCAATCCCCATTAAAAAAAACAGATAAACAGAAAATGACGTATAAGTTGCTGCCAATATTCCTCCACTCCTATCTTCTTAGATTAATTATATTGCAATAACCTTCTCACATTTTTCATCTTACAAACAGGAACATTTAATAATTTTATAAATTAATAACTTAATTACTATACTATATCAAAAATCAAATGATAAATAAAGTTTCTGGATCAAAAGCTGCCTTCTGCAATAGGAGATATAAAACTGGCCACTGCATCTATTTCAGTGCTTAATGACTTATAAGTATTTAATGATCTATCAGTATCCATTTTCTCCGATCAGAGGCACGAATCTGACATAATCCAGCTCTCTACAGCTGAATTCATCTGCTGATTCTCTTTTTATCAGCATCAGCTGCTGTATACCACCTTTTTCTCCAACAGGGACAATCATTATTCCTTCCTCAGTAAGCTGTTTTTTTAACTTTTCCGGTACTGATGGAGCTGCAGCAGAAACAATAATTTTATCAAAAGGACTGTACTCTTCCCAGCCCAGAGTCCCGTCAGCAGTTTTAACCATAATATT
>CAZLIW010000366.1:0-2085 GCA_964559325.1 uncultured Halanaerobium sp.
CGAGTCCTTTACTGGGCACAGATAAACTTCGATAATGAATTGTAAAAAAAATGACTTATCGGAGTTTTTTTATTACTGTAACATTACTGAAACTTTTTTAATTTCTGCATCTAAAAAAAGCCCTGTGCACAGCATTACCACATTCCCAAATTCCAACAAAAAATGATTTTTCGACCACATATTAAATAATATAACTTAAAAAGGTTCGAATATCTCTTTATTGATAAAGTGTGTTACTATTTATAATAATTTCTTTCTACATTCTTGCTGTTTATAAGAAAACTATGATTATGAAAGCTTTTAACAATCTTCATTAGCCTTCAGCACGATATTTACAAGAACAACGAACCTTATTACTCTTAAGTAGCTGATATACAATGATTTAAATTTTCATACCATTTTAATTATTCTGCTCTCCAGAAATAAAACCAATTTTTTCATCTCAGTATTATTGTTTGTTTTCAATGGTATTCGATGAAACTTACGTTTCAACATTCTTCTGAGTTTTCAAAACGGTAATAAGAAATTTTAAAAATAAATATTCAACACACTCTTTCTCAAAACCTTAAAGATAATTAACTGAATTGATGAAAACAATAGATAAAAAAAATAATAAAAACCGAAAAGTAAATTTTAACTTAGACTGAATATAAAAAAGTAAGATGGTAGCTAAACCAACATATCATGAATTAGAAAATCAGATTGCTGAGCTCAAAAGCCAGATCGAAATTAGTAAGTTGAATTTTTCTATTCAAAATGAGCAAAAATACCATTCGCTATTTGAAAATATGGAAGAAGGGTTTGCACGATGTCAAATGCGATATGAGAATGATGAAGCCACAGATTTTATATATCTTGAAGTAAACCATGCTTTTGAAAAATTAACTGGTTTTAAAAACGTTGAAGGGAAACCAATATCAGAAATTCTACCTAATCACAAGAATGAAAATTCAGAGTTATTTAATTTATATGATAGGGTTTCGCAAACTGGAATATCCGAAAAAATAGAAACTTATGTTCCACCCTTAAAAATATGGTTTTCAATTTCAGTTTACAGTTCACAAAAAGGGGAATTTCTTGTGATTTTCGATAATATCACTGAACGCAAGAAAGCAGAAAATGAGCTTAGAATTAATGAGGCTCATTTTCGGGCACTATTTACCCAATCAAATGTTGGGACGGCACTTGTTGGATTAGATAAACGTTTTATTCGGTGTAATCAGGCATTCTGTAATTTTTTAGGGTATTCTGAAAAAGAAATACTTGGAAATACAATTGCTGATTACACCCATCCCGAAGATTTGGAACTTGGAATGAATGAAATGAAGCGAATTATTGCCGGAGAAATTGAATTCGCCAGGCTACAGAAACGCTACTTACGAAAAGACGGTGTTATTGTTTGGGGTGAAATTACAATAAGTATCATTCGTGGTGTGGATAAGAAACCACTTTATTTTTTACCTGTCATTCAGGATATTACCGAAAAACACAAGGCAGAAAAAGCTCTTAAAGAAAGTGAATCTCATTTTCAAGAACTCATTAAGAATTCGTTTGACATGATTGTGCTGATGGATTCCAGTGGGATTCAACATTTTGTTAGTGAATCATGTAAAAAGATACTTGGGTATAAACCGGAAGAACTAATCGATATCCCTGTAATTGAAAAAATGATTCATCCAGTTGACCAGGAATCAGTGAAAAAAGGCTTTTTTAACATTGTTAAAAATAAAGCACATGGAGGAATACAATACCGACATCTACATAAACGAAGAGCTAAACACACCAGCCGCAACATTAGATGAAGGTGAATTTTACATCATACCAACGGAAAGCTTTTCTGACGATGACAATATGTATGTTCTGTCATCTGAAAAAGTGTTTATGTTTCAAACGCTTTCAGGGTCCAGTTCTAATATTGGTCCAACAGTAGGTTTAAACTTTATACCGCCATTAAATTGCGTAGGAGCAAAAGAAGTTAATCTTCCTTTTGTAAATAGTTTAGCAGCAGGTAATGGTCAGGGACGAATAAACATTATTACCAAAGCGGGTACATCAATCTTTGTGAATGATGATACAGAACCTTTA
>CAZLIW010000367.1:0-2064 GCA_964559325.1 uncultured Halanaerobium sp.
TTATTCGCCGAAACAAAAAATAGTCCTTATTTGATGGTTTTAGATTCAAGTTATTGCACAAAAATGATATTTCATCCCAATAATAGTGAGGAAAATTTGCTAAGAGATTACCTTAATTCTGTGCGAAACAGATTTTATAATGAAAAATCACAAGACGCTGAATTATAATAGGGTAAAAAATTCGATTGAATAATATAAATACACAAAATATAGTTCAATGCTCATTAAACGCCAGTTTTGGTAAGTCCCCCTATCGGGGATAAAGATAAGAAATTTAAAATTGTTGATAGTTTACAACTATTACATTAATGGTTTTAATGAAGCACACAGCAGTAGATGTTTAGTTTAAAATTTAACAAATGAAAAATTTGAGAATTATAGTTTTAGGAATATTTATTGTTTCAGCAATTGCTATAAATATCTTTCAGCCGTTTAAAAATAATGTTGTAATTGCTTGTAATCCCTGGGATCCAAATTACAATTTTTTAACCGGAGAATGTGATTTGCCTCCTTCAGGTGAAGTGCCGGAAACTGGAGATGAATGTTTTGTTTATATTTATGATCCAGATATGGGACTTATACCCGTTTCCGTAGGGTTTGAGACAATTTGTGTTTGGGCCATGGTAGGTTCATGTACACCAGTTAGTTGCTAAATCCCAAAAGTCAAATTAAATTAGGATGTCTCAGATTCTGAGGCATCCTATCAAATTCTTAATGATAATTATTTTAATATGTTAAAGTTATGCGAATTCTAATAATTCTGTGTTTTGTAGTACTGATTGGATGCAATCAATCAATAAATGAATCGAAATTAGCAAATACAGTTTCTTATGAGATAGAAGTACCATTAGAGCAAATCGGAGATGATAGTTTTATTGAAAGTGCTGAGTATATTTTTCTCGCTCAGGAATATTTAATAGGTAAAATCGGTCGAATTTTATTTTTTGAAAATGTCATTTATATTCATGATGAAATGACTGACCGGTTAGTTGCATTTTCACGAAATGGCAAATATCTTTTTAAAATTGATAAAAAGGGTAAAGGCCCTATGGAATACTTAAAATTAACAGATTTCACAATCGATGAGGATAGAAGATTTATCCTGATTTATGACTCATATGGACACAAGCTGTTGAAATTTTCTATTGATGAACATAAATTTGTGGAAGAACAAACCATTGATTTCCATCCCACAGCTTTTGCCTGGAATGAAAACGCTTTATTTTTCTACAACCCATATACTATAAATTACCCCACAGAAAATAAATACCATTATTCATTGATTGTTATGTCAGATGAATTAAAGAATGAGAAAAGATATTTTAAGATTAGTAAAAATTTGGGGAGTTTCATGTCAAATCCTAATAGAAAAGGATTTTTTTATGGTAAAGGTCTTTATTTTCTAAACCGGTTTGGAAATGTAGTTTATTCGCTAACTAAAGACAGTATTTATCCTCATTTTGAAATTAATTTTCAAAATAATGAAGATTTTGATTCTGCATTGGATGACGCGATTTCAAAAGGAACCAGAGATACTGATCGGTATAATCAATGTGCATCTGAAATTCAAAACTATTGTGAAAATGAAGACCTAATAACCTTTAATTACAAAAGAAACAGTAAACTATATTCGGTTATTTTTTCTAAACAGAAAAAGGAAATTGTGTATCACAGCTTTAGTCATGCTGTAACTTCACTTTCTCTGAATAGGGATAATATTCCTGTATTTATATTTCCATCTTATGCAAATGAAAATTATTTCATTTCAGAATTACCTTTTAAATTATTGAGTCTTCTTTTAAATAACAAGAAATTCATTGAATCAATGGATGAAAAAATTACGGATAAAGACCTGATTAATAAATTTAAAAAATTTGATGAAAACAGTAATCCTGTTTTAATATTATCAAAATTCAAATTTTAAAAATTCCATGAAATTCGTCCTATTAACTACAATATCAGTTCTAATAATTTCTACTGCAACTTTCGGAGTTTTATACTTTAGAGAAAGAAACAAATGCGATCTGTTTGAGATAGAGTCTACTTTGGATAAAAATCGTTTAA
>CAZLIW010000368.1:0-2062 GCA_964559325.1 uncultured Halanaerobium sp.
AAGTTCTTTATAAAGATCATAAAGCCATCTTTTATTAAAACAGACACCTTCATAAATTGCTCGCAGCATATGTGCTTTATCATGAGACATTCCCAACCCTATCATGGCTCCTCTGGCATTCATATCAAAATGAGGAGCACCACCACCACGAAGATATGGTAAGAATAACAGTCCTTCTGCTCCTGGAGCCACTGCTTCTGCATCATTTTTCATTTTCTCATATACTGAAAGATCAATTATGTCTTCCATCAAATTCATCTCTGCCTGATATGCACCATCTTTAAACCAGTCTTGAGCAATTCCACCAGCAGCCGTTATCATGACAAGATTATAGCCTCCAGAAGGCTGCATAGTATTACAATTCATCTTGTATTTGGGATCCAGCACCGGTTCTTCAGAATAGACAGCCGACCAATTTGCAGAACCTATATAGGTATAGGCAATATTTTCTTTAATTACACCAGCTCCTGTATTTGCACATATCACATCACCAGAACCTAAAGTAACAGCTGTACCTTCAGCCAAGCCAAAAACTTTTGCTGCTTTTCTGCTGACTCTTCCTATAATATCATGAGAATTAATAATTCTTGGTATTTTATCAGAATCTACATCAGCAGCTTCAAATATCCGTTCAGAAATTTCTTTAGTTTTGGCGTTAAGCATACCATTCATCGACATATCTCCATATTCAGTTGCAATCTCACCTGTTAACCTCTCAGCTATAAGTTCTTTATACTGTAGAAACTTATATGTCTTATTATAAATTTCCGGCATATTATCTTTATACCACATAATTTTAGAGATAGGAGCAAGCTCAGGCTGCCAGCCCACACCTGTTATTTTATAATATTCATCATTTCCACCTAATTTTTCCATCAACTTTGCCGCCTGCTTATCTGCCCGCATATCACACCAGATGCCAACTTCATCTAAAAGAACATTACCCTCTCTATCGATTGGTATCATTGTCATCATCTGATTGCTAAATGAGATAACAGCAATATCTTTTGGATCAATATTAGATTTTTTAATCAGACTCTTTGTGCATTTTACTACATTATCATAAACCTCAGATATTTTTTGAGTTGTCCAATTCAGATGTGGATAATAGCTTGTAAATTCTCTTGTTTCAGAAGCAACCATATTCAAATCACTATCTATAATTATTGCCTTATCAGCAGTTGTCCCCATATCATGAACCAGTATATATTCTTCAGCCATTTTATCTTCGCTCCCTCTCTTTTATTATTTATCTTCTTTATCTCATTCGCTTCTCCATTCATCTATCCATGCAGTTATTGAGCTTAAAAAATCATTTCTTGCAGTCTGGATTGACTGGGGCAGCTCTGCTGTTAATTCAGCCTTTTTCTCTGCTCCACTATCTCCGCAATCCCAAACTTTGTGACTACCTACAAAACAGAGCGGCATATTTGATTTACCATCCCAATCAATTTCTGTACGAAAACCAAGCTTCTGCAGTTCTTTATCTATAGTAACATCAACTTGAATCCAATTTCCATCTATTTTTAGAAGCACATAGTTGTGAAAATCTACAATTTCTTTTTCTTCTAATTTCTGTATTAACTCTTCTGGAAAATCAACCAGCCCATATTCATCATCTGGAAACCAGCTTAAGTCTTTCCAGCGCTGTAGGCAGATCATATCTTTTGTTTTTAAACCAACTGCCTTATATAACTCCCTCAATAAAAAGTTTTTACCAGAACAGGTTCCTTTTCCCGCTTTATAAACTTCCATAGGCTCCCTACTGCCAATATGACCAAATTTTATATCTCTTACTTTCTCAAAAATCTTAACTACTTGTTCTTCTAATTCCAAATCAGCAATCTTCCATTTGGCTAATATTTCCTCAGCCTCTGAAACACTTAATTTATCATCCATTATAATCACTTCTCCTATTTTCGGTTTTAATAATTTATATTTGAATATACGGCTGCTGCTTGTCAGCGAATTGTCACTGCTTCTGCACAAGAATATTCTGCCATTCCTGTCAGCCAAAGATTTAAAACCCACTCTATTTTAGGCCATTTATCAAGATAATCAT
>CAZLIW010000369.1:0-2062 GCA_964559325.1 uncultured Halanaerobium sp.
ATACTATAAAAAGAGAAATGTCAGAAATGCTGGCTGCAATAGATTACTGGATGCCTCTTTATCTTACAGGTTCAGTTGAACCATATTATTATCCCAAATATCAGGAAAACATTTTTCGCCGCACAATGTTTGTTGCTCCTGGAAAAGCTGCACTAAACTGCAGCACAGTTTCCGACTATTCAGATAAGGCACAGCAGTTTTTGTACTGGGATCCAGAAAAAATAGAAGTTTTAACTGAAGAATTTAATACATTTTTAAAAATCTGTAGACCTTTAATGAAAATATATACAGATGAAAATACATATAATTATAATAAGCTGCAGATTGAATTTGAAGAACAGTCATCTGAAATGATAAGTGTTTCCGATATGCCGACTTTTGTAACTATGCCAAAATCATTACTAAAAAAAATTTTAGAGAGAAACAAAACTGATAAAAGATTAAAAAAAGCTGTTCTATCAATTTATGAGCAGCGGAGTAAAGCTTTTATTTCTAATCTTTCCGAACATCAATATTATGAAATCCTTGATTTACCAACTAAAGAAGATTTCTTAGCAAAAGAAAATTCACTAAAAATTAATGATTTTTTTAGTGAACTAAATTTTAATTACAATTTTTCAGATTTTCATGAACATCTGAAACATAATATTCAACTTTTAGAAAAGCATAATAACTATCATCTTCTTTTAACTGAAGATTTTCCTTATCATAATATTAGACTTGCAGTAAAAGATAGGGTTGGAGCTTTAATTAACAGAAATGATGAAAAATCTATTATCATTGCTTTTAACCAGCCAAATATTACCAAATCTTTTTATATTTATCTAAAATATCTTATTAGAGAAATTCCTAAAAAAGAAAAAAATGATCTGATTAATAGATTGAATGACTATTTGAATAATTTGTCCAAAAAGATGTAAATCTCTCCCACCAAATCATAGTAAAGATTTACATAGCAAATTAATCCTGATCTAAATTTCTGCATCAGTAAATTTAATTGTTTAGTAGAGTAAATATTATAATTATTTTTCTAAATCTGAAATAAATTTATAAAACTCTCCAAAATCAGCAAGCTTTTCTCTGGCCTTAAGTAGATAATCTATAGTATCTACCTGACCGGCTTCATACTTCTTATGCCAGCCAACAGGAACCGAAAATCTATCATATAATTCTTCTCTTCTCGCTTCCAGTAAACAGGGCTTAATTCCCATAAAATCAGCAGCTGAAATGATCTGATTTTGAGATTTATCATTTAATTTCCTGAGATAAGTTAGCCCGCCTTCTGAACGCAGCAGATGATGGTCAATAATTAGGGTTTCAACTACACTACTTAATAAAAGTATATTTTCTGCTGCTTCTGCTGCCATTTTCTGATCAACATGAGAAAGATAGAGTGGAGGACCACTGGCAACTACTAAATCCGGTTTCATCTTAATCAGCTTTTTAATTGTCGGTCTATATAGAAATTGAATATCAGAGGCATGAACAAATACCTTATCCTGCAGTTTTATTTTTGTCATCATCACCCTGCCCAAAAAGGAATCTTTTTCTCCATGAAAAACCGGTTTAGAAAAACTGATATCTCCAAAAGATTCACCTTCTACAGCAGTAAATTTAGTGGAATTAAACTTAAGATTCCAGGCCCTCTCCTGAAACTTATGTGATTCATCTTCTGCAGATTTAGACCATATATTTATACCTTTCAGATACTCTTTTACCTCACTCAGCTTAATCTGATAAACATTGGCTTCTGCAAATGGTATATGATCACCATGAAAGTGGCTGATCACAAGATCTGATGCTTCTTTTAACTCCTTTATAATATTTTTTCGTATAATCTCATCTGCAGCTATCTGAATTGGATGTGGAAGTAATCCCTGGCGTGTATAGCCTAAAGAAATCCCGGGATCAATTAAAATTCTTCGTTCATCTTTTTCGACCAAACAGCATAAGGCTCTGACACCAAGTGATTCTGCTGCTAAAATCTTTATATTATTATCCACAATTAATGCTGTTAAACAGCTTTCCTCCTTTTATATGTTGATTAAAATTAACGCTATAA
>CAZLIW010000370.1:0-2052 GCA_964559325.1 uncultured Halanaerobium sp.
AATATTCCATCATATCAGGTTGATGTTGATGATGTAATTAGTGTAAAAGATTCCAGCAGAAAATCTAAGAGATTTAAAGAAGTCTTTGAATATAATGCTGACTTTTCCAATCAAGAATGGTTAAATGTTGATCTTGAAAAAGCAGAAGGAACAATAGTTTCTTTACCAGAGAGGGAAGATATCGATTATCCAGTTGAAGAACACCTGATTGTTGAGTTTTATTCACGTTAATTGACTGCCCTCAGGTTGAAAACTGCATAATAAAGGAGGGTAAGCTAAAAATAATGATAGAAATAGAAAAACCTCATGTGGAAAGACTTGAAAGTAATGAAAACTATGGAAAATATGAGATTTCTCCTCTGGAAAGAGGATATGGAACAACCCTTGGTAATTCTCTGCGTAGAATACTACTTTCTTCACTGCCGGGAGCAGCAATTACATCTATAAAAATAGAAGGAGTTAAACACGAATTTTCTTCTATTCCTGGTATTGTAGAAGATGTTACTGATATTATTCTCAACTCAAAAGAAGTTGTATTAAAGTATTCTGGAGAAGAAAAAACATCTATCAGGTTGGAAGTTGAAGGTGAAGGTGAAGTCACTGCAGGAGATTTTGTTTCTTCCGGTGATGTTGAGATAATTAATAAAAATCACCATATTGCTGAACTGTCAGAAGATGGACGTCTGATAATGGAAGCTACTGTAGAAAAAGGCAGAGGATATTTTACTGCTGAAGAAAATAAAGAGCATTTTGAAAAAGTAATTGGTTTAATTCCCATAGATTCTTCATTCAGTCCTGTTCTTAGAGCTAATTTTCAGGTAGAAAATACCAGAGTAGGTCAGGTTACTGATTATGACCGCCTGATTTTAGAGGTATTTACAAATGGAAGTATTCATCCTGATGATGCAATAAGTCTGGCAGCAAAAATAATGGTAGAACATCTGGAATTATTTATTAATTTAACAGATGAAATAGAAGATGTAGAAATCATGGTTGAAGTAGAAGAAGAAGAAAAGGATAAAATTCTAGATACAACAATTGAAGAATTAGAACTATCTGTGAGATCTTCAAATTGTTTGAAACGTGCAGGGATAAATTCTGTGGAAGAATTAATAGATAAAACCGAAGATGATTTAATGAAAGTTAGAAATCTCGGTAAAAAATCCTTGCAGGAAATTAAGGATAAACTTGATGAACTTGAATTAGAATTAAAAGATACTGAAGTTTAAGGAGGGAGTTTAGATGGCGAAACGCAAACTGCAGAAGAGATCTGCTCATCGTCAAGCCATGATGAGAAATATGGCCACCTCACTTTTTCGTCAGGGGCGTATAGAGACTACTCTGCCGAAAGCAAAAGAACTGAGATCATATGCAGAAAAATTGATAACTGCTGCTAAGACTAATGATTTAAATTCAAGACGCAGAGTTATGCAAAAAATCAAAGATAAAGAAGTAGTTGCAAAACTTTTTGATGAAATTGCACCTCAGTATTCAGAGAGGCCTGGCGGTTATACAAGAATTTTAAAGATGTATCCACGCAGAGGAGATGCTGCTGATAAAGCTATTATTGAACTGGTAGAATAATTCTGAATGTAGGTGTTATTATGAGCCTTATAGAAGTAAACGAGGTAAGTTATATATATGAAAACGATAATGAAAAGCCGGCTCTTAAAGATGTAAGTCTTAATATAGAGTCTGGTGAATTCATTTCAGTAATTGGTTCAAATGGTTCAGGCAAATCTACCCTGGCAAAATTACTAAATGTTCTTCTGCTGCCTTCAGAAGGTAATATTTTAGTCAATGGATTAAATTCCAGAGATGAAAAAAATACCTGGAAAATTAGGCAGCAGGTAGGCATGGTTTTTCAGAATCCTGATAATCAGCTGGTTGCTTCTATGGTAGAAGATGATGTAGCATTTGGACCTGAAAATCTTGGTATTCCTGCTGATAAAATCAGAGAAAGAGTGGACAAATCTTTGGAAATGGTCGGTATGGCCGGTTTTCAAAAATTTGCTCCCCATAAATTATCTGGTTGTCAGAAGCAGAGAGTTG
>CAZLIW010000371.1:0-2051 GCA_964559325.1 uncultured Halanaerobium sp.
GTGAACCGCTCAAAGCAGCTGTGGGAAGAAAATATCTGTAATTTGTACCGACTATATATCTTGCTATATGTGGAATAACAAGACCTATCCAGGTGACTTGGCCTGCTGCAGCCACTGAAGCAGCTACCATCATTGTGCTGAAAATAATAATAATCATCTTAATTCTAAAAATATTTATCCCAAGTGATACCGCTTCTTCTTCACCCAGCGAAAAGATATTCAACTGCCAGCGGAAAAGCAGTACAGCAGCTGTTCCAATAATAAAAATTGGTGTCAAATAGTAAACTTCTCTCCATCCAATTCGGCTAAATCCACCCATTAGATAAAAAACTATCCCTGGAAGTTTTTCCATAGGATCTGCCAGATATTTAAGCAGAGATAATAAAGCATTGGATAAAGAAGCTACTATAATACCGGCCAAAACCATTAAAATAGAACTGCTTTTTCTGGCGGTTATACTTATTAAATAGGTCAGTGCTGCTGCAGCAGTGCCAAAAATAAAAGCAGAAATATATACATAAACTATAGATCCATTGGTGTAAAGGAGCCCGACCGCTACTCCAAGCCCTGCACCTGCAGAAACCCCGAGAATGTCCGGAGATACTAGAGGATTCCTAAAAATATTCTGATAGGCAGCACCGGTTATTGAAAGAGAGGCTCCAACAATTATAACAGCCATTATTCGCGGCAGCCTTATATAATAAAAAACAGACCAGTCCAAACTTTCAATTATCTGAGAATTTATTCTTAATATAATATGTGTAAATATATGGATATAGCTCTGCATGGATATTTTGTAGTTTCCTATAAATAGTGAGATAAATATAATAATAATAAGCAGGGCTGCCAGCATCATAATTTTTACTGCAGGCGAAAGTAATATCTTCTTCATAAAATGCTCCTTTATTATTTAAATTCTCCACCAATTTCTTCAAAGCTTTTACCATAAAGTGTCCTGTAGAATTCATTAACCATCTTTTGATAATTTAGATTAGCAAATTTCTCAGAATAGGCTGTTTTAGCAAGCCAGACTACTGCTATATATGATGATGGAGAAGGAAAATCCCACGGTTCTAAAGATGATGGAAATCTGTATACCTGCCCCTCCTTAAAAGCATTAATCTGACTGAATCTGCTGTCTTCTAAAATTGAATCTATATCCCCTTTATAAAATTGGGATACAACAGCAAGATCAGGATTCCACTTTATAATATTTTCAGCTGAAGTTTTGACAAATCCTGTTTTCAATTCAGCCGCTGGATTAATTCCACCAGCATGTTCTATAACAGCTGTCTGCAGCATCTCTGCTCCAACTGTATCAGTAATCTCCGAATTACCAAAATATATAATTTTTTTCTCACTTTTGGGAAGTTCAGCAGTATGTTCAACTGTTTTTAGTATTTTGTTATATTCATCAATAATATTATCAGCCTGTTCTTCCTCGCCAATAGCTTCGCCCAAAAGAAGGGTAGTTTCTTTAATTAGAGCTAAACTTTCCGGATTTATAATTATAGAAGCCACACCATGTGATTTGAGTCTGTCAGCTAATTCCGGACCATCTCCATATGGAAAAAGTATTACAAGATCAGGATCAGCTCCAAGTATAGTTTCCATATTAAGCCCTTTTCTTTTTGAGCCAACTTCAGGTAAAGAAGCAATATCAGACTCTAAAGCAGTAAAAAGCGGCTGTTGACCTGACTTTAAGGAAACCCCTGTCAGCCGATCTCCTGCTTTAAGAGCAAGAATAAATTGTGTTGCCGATTTATATGTTGTTACAATTTTTTCAACTTTATCAGGAACTGCTACTTTTCTTCCTGCCATATCTGTTACAGTAATTTCTGCACCAGCAGCAGTCGAAAAAATTAATACTGCAGTAATTATTATTAACAAAATATTTTTAAATGATTTTTTTGAAATAAAATTAAGCATATAACTCCTCCTTGAAATTATTTTTTAATCTAGAAATATACTCGTTATACTTAATCTCATATAACGCTTATATTATATCAGAAAATTTGGTTAAAAAATTAAATCAACATTCTCTCATACCC
>CAZLIW010000372.1:0-2050 GCA_964559325.1 uncultured Halanaerobium sp.
ATTTTCAGCAGTGAGAAAGATAGTGAATTCTAATGATTGTCCAGAATCTAAATCAAAATTTAAATCTATCCCATTTTTATGAAAACAGCATACATCACTGCTGCAGTTAACAACCAATGAACGGCGCTGTGCATCCATCCCATAATAATTAAACTTCAGGCTATTTTTAAAAACCTTCTTTTCTATTTTATTACGCTTCAGTTTCTTTTTATAATAATCTCTAACCTGAAAAATATCCAGAAAATCTGCATCTATCTCTATCTGTAAACTGATGCTTCTTCTGACTCTATCATAATTTTTTACTGTAAAATTATCATAAAGCACTCTATCCAAAACAGCCTGCTTCCTTTTTATAAAAATTTTCCCCTCATCCAGCTTGTTTCCAGCTCTATTTGTTAATAAAATTTTATTAAAGATATTATCCGTATTTTCAGATTTTAAAACCAGGGGAGTTATATCATTTAATATAAATAGGTATCTGCTGAGATAACGAGTATCATTCCAGTAAAGACCATTTTGATCAAATTTGGAATCTCCTATAGCAGCTGAAAAATCTGATATTAAAAACATATTATTATTTTTAATAAATTGATACTGCATATTAAAACTCCAATCCAGTTTAAATTTTCAATCTAATACAACCGGTTGCAAAAAAGAATAAAAAATATATTTTGTGAAATATTAAAATCTCAAAATCATTAAATTAATTTTTTTCAGAATCTTCTACCTTTGAATTTATAATACCATTATTTGAATAATATGTAAAGAAAAAATAAACTAAAAGCTGTCCACTTTTAAACATTATTAAAAACACAAAACCCACAGCTGAAATTTGCTGTATTGTTAAATTTCCAATACAGAGATTTATGCTGTGGGTAAAAATACACTGTTTTCAATTTTACATCAGAAATTAATTTTTACTCAATTTATTTTGCCAATTAATTTTCTAAAACCTCTATTTTATCTCCCGGCTTTATTTCTCCACCTTTTATAACTCTGGCAAAAATACCTTCTCTGGGCATTACACAATCACCAATTTCCTGCATAATTTCACAGCCCTGATGACATTTTTTCCCAATTTGAGTTATTTCAAGCAAAATTTCTTCCCTTATCTTAATTTTCTGTCCAACTGGCAGTTTATAGAGATCTTCAATTCCCTCTGTTGTAATATTTTCCGCAAAATCTCCAGAACTAATTTCCCAACTTTTATTTTTCATTTTATTAATACTGGAATTATCCAGAAGACTTATCTGTCGGTGCCATTTACCAGCATGAGCATCACCTTTAAGACCGTGATTTTCTATTAATTCACCCTTTTTAATAACTTTTTTTGTAGTTCCCTTTTCTCTACTCAAACATACTGCTTTAACCTTTGCTGCCATAACAATGCCCCTTTCCAGATAATTAATGATAATACCTAATATTTATGATTATTAGCAGGCTGCTAATATTATCAATATCAGTGTTCTGTGATTTCTCCTTTTAAAATCTTTATTCCATGTGGAATAATGTTTATAATTGATTCCAAACACTCTTTAACTGCTTTGGGACTGCCGGGGAAATTAATAATCAAAGTCTTTTTTCTGATACCGGCTCTGGCCCTGGAAAGTGCAGCCTGAGGTGTAATAGAAATAGTATCAGCCCTTATTTTTTCCGGAAGTCCTGGCACTTCTTTTTCGATAACTTCCAGAGTTGCTTCTGGTGTAACATCTCTTTCTGCAAATCCAGTACCACCTGTGGTTAAAATAAGATCTGCTTTTTCTTCATCAGCAATACTGCATATAGCTGCTTTGATTTTTTCTTTTTCATCTGCAATAATATCTGTATAAATAATTTCTGCACCTTTCTCTTCCATCATTTGCTTAATAACAGGTCCACTTAAATCTTTTCTTTTCCCTTTTGATCCTTTGTCACTGATTGTTAACACAGCTGTTTTGATTATAAAACTATTTTTTCCTTATAAATATAGACTCTGGGTAATAAAAAATCTTATATCAAAAAATGAAGGCAAAAAAAAATCTGGAAAGTAATTTTTTTTAAAAAACTATAG
>CAZLIW010000373.1:0-2048 GCA_964559325.1 uncultured Halanaerobium sp.
TGATAAAATAAACAGCAGTGCAGAAGGAGATTTTCAGATAGAGATAAGCGAAAATGGCAGTGACTATCAAATAAAGATATTTAATAAAGGTGAAACAGAAGCAATTACAGATACTACTGTGGCAGAAGATACAGAAATTGGCTTTGATATAGAAACAGGCACTTTTATTACAGACCTTACAAATGCAGATATTGATTTTACTTTAACAGCCCAGGATACAGGTAATGTTAATATAGGTATGGAAAACAATGCTGGTAGTGGAGATAATGCAAACTTTCTGGCAGATATTTTTGATAAAAGTGATGTTGTTGAAGGAACCTCTGTTGATGGTTATTACAGAACTGTAATAACTTCAATTGGAGCAGAATCACAGAGAGCCGGTGAAATGCAGGATAATGAAGAGATCCTTTTAAAACAGCTCAATAATTTAGAGCGCAGTGTTTCCGGTGTTTCCCTTGATGAAGAGATGACCAACCTTATTAAATATCAGCAGGCATATAATGCTTCTGCAAAATATATTACAAAGGTAGAAGAAATAATAGACAGTTTAATGAGTATTGTTAGATAGGAGTGGGGCAAATGAGAGTTACAAACTCAATGATGGTTAAAAACATGTTAGATAATTTAAAAACAAATCTTGGAGATTTAAATACACTAAATGAACAGCTGAGTTCGGGCAAATTGTTTCAGATGCCTTCAGATGCTCCAATTAGAGTTTCTGACAGTATGAATTTCAACTCGATTTTGAATAGAAATGAGCAGTTTAAGAGAAATGTAGGTCAGGCAGAAAACTGGCTTAATACAACTGAAAGTGCTCTCAAAAGTGGAACAGAAGTTATACAGAGAGCAAGAGAACTTACCATATATGCATCAAGTGATTCAATGACCGCTGATGACCGAAAAAAGGTAGCAAGTGAGTTTAAAGAATTAAGAGATGAATTGATAGATATTTCTAAATCTAAACTTGGTGACAGCTATATTTTCTCAGGCCAGAAAACTGATCAGGAACCATTTACTGTTGAAAAGCGTGGTATTGGGAATTATGTGAAATATAATGGTGATAATAAAGATATTAACCGGAGAATGAATGATAATGTTAAGTTTGGAATTAACTTAAGTGGGAAAAAGGTATTTAAAGATGAGATTGAAGCTTTAAATAAAATATATAATGATCTCTCTGCAACAAGGGCAGAACTAAAGTCCACTACAAGTTATCCTACTATCAATGATTTAAATACAGAGCTTGGTGATACAACAGCCACCAACAAAACATTTTCTATAAAAGTTGATGGAGGAACAGAAGAGACTGTTACCTTTGATGGAAATTATACAGGTGGAGATGCATTTGATAGTTTTGAAGATTTTAAGAGTTTTGTAGAAGCTGAAGTAGATGGAGTTACAGTAGAATTCAGCGAAAATGATAATATTGTTTTTAAAAGTAATAAATCTGGAAGTGATTCCAGTATAGAAATAACTGATGATCCTGATGGAATTATTGGTCTAACTGATCTGGTTTACGGAACTGATGACGGCTACAGTGGTGAAGGTATTGGTGAAAACCTGTCTAATATGGATGAAGCCATCAATAAATTTACAGAATTGAGAGCAGAAGTTGGAGCTAAGTTAAATAGATCATCAAATATAGAAAGCCGTCTGGAAGCAAATGAAGTTCACTTAAAGAAATTGAGATCTGATAATGAAGATGTTGATATAGCAGAAGTTATAACAGATTTGAAGATGGAAGAAACAGTTTATAGAGCTTCTTTAGCTTCTGGCTCCAGAATTATGCAGCAGTCTTTAGTAGATTTTCTCAGATAGATTTTTAGTGACTTTCATAACTATGGTTTAAAGATACCATAGTTGTAATGGTTACTAAAACACCGTTGCTGGCAACACTATCGGCCGAAGTGTTGCTGCGGAGGTGCTCATATAACCACTATAAATTAGATTCAACTGGCAAGGATGCCAGGAACAACACAAAATTTCAAGGAGGAATAAAAAATGAGAATTAACACGAATGTTGCCGCTTTAAACTCTTATAATCAATT
>CAZLIW010000374.1:0-2038 GCA_964559325.1 uncultured Halanaerobium sp.
CTTTTCTAAAACTATCCTGTCCTGCATTTCTCTTTCTACAAATTTAAAAGGTCCTGTACCAACAGGGTGAGACGAAAAGTCTTCTCCGTGTTTTTCCAGAGCAGTTGGAGAAATCATCATTCCTGCTCTATCAGTTAGTGTACTCAAAAATGGAACATATGCTTTAGAAAGTTTAAGGCTAATTGTATATTCATCAACAACCTCAATTTCTTCAATTAAATCCAGATCACTTTTACGCGGTGAACCAAGTTCTGGATCAAGCATTCTTTCAAAATTAAATTTAACTGCTTCTGCATTAAAACCTGTCCCGTCATGAAAAACTACATCATTACGAAGATGAAAAGTATATTTTGTACCATCTTCACTTATTTCCCAATCTTCTGCCAACCCCGGTTTAATATTAAGTTCAGGATCAAGTTTCAGTAGGCTGTCATATAAACTCACAAAAACCTGTCTGTCCACTCTGGTTGTTGACATATGTGGATCCAGCATTGGTGGATCATCATCAAGTCCAACAGTCAGTGTACCTCCACTCTGTGGTGCTGCTGCAGCAGTCAAAGAAAAACTGATACTTAAAACAATTAATAAAACTATTAGCTTTTTCATCAATTACTCACTCCTAAATTCTCATTTTAATTTTATGAATTCCCTGCTAAATTTGAATTCCTTTTTCTCCCATCAGACACTTTTAATTGTTTATTAGTATTTTCACCTCCAAAATTTATTTGTTTTATTTTCAAGTATACCAGAAATTACAGTTTGCGTAAAGAAAAAAGAGCCGGAATCCCGGCTCTCTTTAATAACCTACTGGAACAATTTCTATATTATCCCAGGCTGTAAAAATAATATCTTTAAATCTTTTTGTATCTATTATTGTTGAGGGAAGATTTATAATCGAAGCATCTGCAAGCTTACCACCTGCTTTTTCTGTTTTGATCCTACCCTTTTTAAAATCTTCCACTGTAGAAACTAACTTACACTTATTGTATAAAAACAGTTCTGGAGCTATCATATAAACTGCAGGTACAACATCCCACATATAAAATCCAGACATACCTATTATTTCTGACGAATACTGATACCAGTCTGAAATTTTATCTTTTATATATGCACGCACAGGCTTATTTAGTGAACGACCGACACGGCGCCATGATTTTTCTCCGAATCTTGCCGCCAGACAGAGATTGCCGGTCATCAGAGCAACCGGAACATCTGCTTTCAAAACTTTTTCGGCTGCCTCAGGATCACAGGAAAGGTTTAATTCAGGAATTATCTCTCTACCAATATTTAGAGGAGCTGTTGTGCCGCCCATTACAATAATTTCTTTTACATTGCTGAAAAAATTGCTGTCTTTTTTCCAGGCAGCATACAAATTTGTAAGTGCACCTGCTGCAATAATTGTTATTTCACCTTTGTTTTTAGCTGCTTTTTCAGCTAAAAACTCAGCTGCTTCTGTATTAAAATCTTCCGGACCTTCTGCCCCTTTTAAATGAGGTATTTTGCCTTTTAAAGAAAAATCCTGAAGCATTTTTTCAGTAACTTCAAAAGTACTGCTTAAAGAACTGTTACCGAAAACACTGCTGATACCCATCAGATCGATATCTTTTCTGCCGAGGAGAAAAAGAAAAGCCAGGCCATCATCAACTTCTTTCTTTTCTATTCCCAGTGTGTTATCACAATCAAATATAACTTTTTTCATTTTATCCTCCTCTTAAAGCTATTTATTTACAACATAATATTTAACACTATTTTAAATTCTCACATTTATTAAAATTCAACAAAAAACAAGAAATCCCTTTATTATATATTTCAAATTAGTTTTCCTTTTTATGTAAAATATTTATTTCTTTACCTATAAATAACAAATATACCTACAAAGTGTATAATATAATTAGTCAAATTGATATTTGACCAGTAAATCATCTCCAGTTTAATGCAATTCTGCTTAAAGCCATAACACCATAAGAAAGTGCTTTTTCGTTAAATCTATACTTTGGGCTGTGGGGTGGAAATATTTCTTTTCCATCTTCCGAATACC
>CAZLIW010000375.1:0-2034 GCA_964559325.1 uncultured Halanaerobium sp.
ATTTAAGCAGAAAATTATTATTTTCCCTTCTGGTTTGTTTATTTTTTTAAAAAAATAAATTAAATTTATGTTGCAGTTTATAATTTTTGGTGTTAAACTACTGTAGATATTATATCTATAGGAGGAAAAATTTAATGGCAGAGCTAGTATTAGGTGGATTATTAATTTTTATGGCGAGGGTTGTGGATGTGTCTTTAGGTACTGTTCGTGTTCTTATGATATTCAAATCTCAGAGACTTTATGCTGCTTTAATTGGTTTTGTAGAGGTAATTGTTTATATACTTGCTTTAAATAGGGTTGTGACTACACTTGATAATCCATTTAATTTAATTATATATGCTTTTGGTTTTGCAGCTGGAAACTTTGTCGGCAGTCTTGTAGAAGAAAAAGTAGCTATTGGTCAGGTAACTGTAAATGTGATAACATCCAATACCAGTTGTGAGATGATAGAACAAATGAGAGAAGAAGGATATGGAGTAACTGTTCTTGATGGTGAAGGGAAAAAGGGAAAGAAAAAAATACTTTTTGTTACACTGGAGAGAAAAGATCTAAGACATTTTTTTGAAATTGTTGACAGCTGTGAACCGGAATCATTTGTTAACATCTTAGATTCCCGTTCAACAAGAGGTGGATACTTTAAAAATACAAAGAAAAAATAATTATGAGGGTTTTGTGATACAGCTCATAGAATATAACATTGACTGATATATAATTATACTTGACTGAATTACTTGATTTTATCTCATTGTTTAAATTTATGGATTGAAATATTTTGGTTCATAATGGATTATTTTTAAAAGGGAGGAATATATATGTCAATGTTTTGTTATCAGTGTCAGGAAACAGCTAAGAATGAAGGCTGTACAGTAAGAGGTGTTTGTGGTAAAGATGCAGATGTTGCAAATCTTCAGGACATGCTGATTTTTATTCTCAAGGGTATTTCTGTTTATGCAGAAAAAGCTAAAGAAGAAGGAGTAAAGGTGTCTGGAAAAACAGCTCCATTTATTATGGAAGGTCTGTTTGCAACAATAACAAATGCAAACTTTGATACAGAAAGATTTGAAAACTTAATTGAAGAAGCTTTTGAATTAAGAGATGAAGTTAAAGAGAAATTTGAAAAAGCATATAAAGAAAATCATGGTGAGGAGTTCGATGGAGATCTACCCGAACACTGTACATGGTACAGTAACAGTGTTGATGATTTCTACAGTAAAGGTGAAAATGTCGGTGTACTGGAAGCAGAAGATGTAGATGTTAGATCTTTAAGAGAACTGGCTACATATGGACTTAAAGGAATTGCAGCTTATGGGGATCATGCCAGAATTCTGGGCAGACATAAAGAAGAAATTGACAAGTTTACACAAAAGTGTCTGGCAGCAACTACCGATGATAGCTTGAGTGTCGATGATCTGGTTGGTCTAGTTATGGAAACCGGAGAAATGGCTGTAGAAACAATGGCAATTTTAGATGAAGCAAATACTTCAACTTATGGACATCCTGAGCCAACAGATGTAAATATTGGTGTTCGCGATAACCCCGGCATTTTAATCAGCGGTCACGACTTAAAAGATATGGAAGAATTATTAGAGCAGACAGAAGGTACTGGAGTAGATGTTTATACTCACAGTGAAATGTTACCTGCCAACTCATATCCGGCCTTTAAAAAGTATGATCACTTTGTTGGTAACTATGGTAACTCATGGTGGAAGCAGGACAAAGAATTTGAAACATTTAATGGTCCTATCTTAATGACAACAAACTGTATTACACCTGTTAAAGATTCTTATAAAGATCGTATCTTTACAACTGGTATGGCAGGATATCCAGAAGTTACACATATTCCTGATCGTAAAGAAGGAGAAAGCAAAGATTTCTCTGAAATTATTGAATTAGCTAAAACCTGTGATTCTCCAGTTCAGATAGAAGAAGGTACAATCCCTGGTGGTTATGCTCGTAATACAGTTATGAGTGTTGCTGATAAGGTAATTGAAGCTGTAGAAAATGGAGATATTGGCCGCTTTGTAGTAATGGGTG
>CAZLIW010000376.1:0-2026 GCA_964559325.1 uncultured Halanaerobium sp.
GGTAAGAATACAGCTTGCTTCCTCTATCAGTGGTATTATTTCTCAGCAGCTTCTACCGAGAGCTGATGGAGCTGCACGTATTGCTGCACTTGAGATTCTAATTGCTACTTCTGCTGTCAGAAATATAATTCGTGATGGTAAAACACATCAGCTTGTCTCTGCAATGCAGACAGGTGGAAAATACGGCATGATAATGATGAATAATTATCTGGTTGAACTTTATCAGAAAGGTTTAATTGAATATGATGAAGCCCTAAGGCGGTCTGATAATCCAGAATATATTAAAAAGAAAATTAGTGGAAGCAGGGATTAGAGAGGAGGACTAAGATGGCACCTCAGTTTGAATATGTTGCTAAAAATAAAAAAGGTGAGACTGTTAAAGGTACCATTGAGGCAGATAACAAATCTGTAATAGCAGGTCAGCTGCGCAGTCAGGGCTATTTTATAACTGATATAAAGCAGAAACGTGCTTCTATAAATATTGGGCAAATGTTTAAAATGCAGAAAAGGGTTAAGCTGAAAGATCTTGCAATCTTCAGTCAGCAGTTTGCCGCTATGATAGATGCAGGTATCAGTCTGGTAGATGCACTGAATATATTATCTGATCAGACAAACCACGCTAAGTTAAAAGATGTTCTCCAGAAAATTCAGGAAGATGTAGAAACAGGTATTGGACTGGCAGATGCTATGTCCAAACATCCTGAAGTTTTCCCGGAGCTTTATACTCAACTGGTAAGAGCTGGAGAAACAGGTGGTGTGCTGGATCGGATTTTAAATAAATTGGCAGATCATTATGACCGTCAGGATGAGCTCAACAGTATGGTTAAGTCTGCCATGTATTATCCGCTCGCTATTTTAGTTGTTGGTGTTGCCGTTGTTATCTTTTTGGTTCTCAAAGTTGTGCCTCAGTTTGTGTCTTTGTTTCAGGATTTTGGTACAGGTTTACCTCTTCCAACCAGGATGCTTTTAGGTTTAAGTAGTTTTATGCAGAGCTACTGGTGGATGCTTTTACTGGGAGTTTTCTTAATTGCCTTTTTATTTGGCAGGTACAGAAAAACACCGGCAGGTAGGGAAAGGACAGACAGATGGATTTTAAAGGTTCCAGTTACAGGAGAGATGATGAGAAAAGTATATATATCTCGTTTTTCCAGTACTCTGGCAATTTTACTTGATAGTGGAGTAGATCTTCTTTCATCTCTGTCCATCGTGGAGGATGTTGTTGGCAACAAAGTTTATGCAGATATTCTGACAGATGCAAGGATAAGGGTTAGAGAAGGTACAAGTCTTTCTGAACCACTGGAGGAAAGTGGAGAATATCCACCGATGGTGGTCCACATGCTGAAAGTAGGAGAAGAAACAGGTGGAGTAGGTGATATGCTCAACAAAGTAGCCGGTTTTTACGACAGACAGGTAGAAGCAAGTGTAGATGGAGCAATATCTTTAATTGAACCTATAATGATTGTTCTGCTGGCTGTAATGGTTGGATTTGTGGCAATATCTATCGTAACACCAATGTTTGACATGTTTCAACAATTTTAATAAAAATGTATTATATTTACTATCTTTCTACTATGTGTTAAAGTATTATTTTACAATAATAACAGTGATTAACGCACTTGAGTATATAGAAGGGAGGAATGTAACGATTAAAAAAACATTTTTTGACCTATCTCGACAACATATAGGTGATATGGTATAATTAGTTAAAAGATGACAATTTATGTTTTTCAAATTTGAAAGGAGAGATAAATGATGAGTAAATTCAGAAAATTATTTAAACATGATGAAGGTTTTACATTGATTGAATTGTTAGTTGTAATAGCTGTATTAGGTATTTTAGCAGCTATAGCTATCCCGAGACTTGGTGGAGTGACAGATAAAGCAAGATTAACTGAAGCTCAATCAGCTATTGGGTCAATAAAAAATGCTTTAGAAATGACATTTGCTGAAAAATCTAGTTACGCTTCTGCAGAACAAACTACATTTGTTAATGGTACTACATTACTTGAAAATACTGATATTGGAG
>CAZLIW010000377.1:0-2022 GCA_964559325.1 uncultured Halanaerobium sp.
AGCTTATTTTACCAAAGAGGGAATCCAGTATCTTCATCATATTTCCTCTCTTTATCGGCATCAGAAAGTTCTTGTATTTCTATTTCAGAAGCAAAAACAATTGTCCCTTCTCCAAGATGACCGCCAAATGCATTACCTTCTTCATCAGCAAGCATGATATGAGCATGGACCATTGGTTCTCCATCTTTCAGGGATACATTACCATTCAAACTCAATATTTCAAATTGTCCTTCTTTTTCCAGAAAATTATATTCCCAGTCCTTTTGATCATAATAGCCAAAAACAATTTTAGATACTGCTCCAAGCCCTGATAATGTTGCAAGCCGAATATCATTTTTTTGTACAATTTCTGTTAGTTTTTTTATTAAATCATCACCTCTGGCCAACCTCAAAAGATAAGTGTTTTTTACCTCATGTTTTTTTAATATTATTGGCATAAATATCATCCTTCCTTTTCATTTTTGTAATATGTGCATAAATGAGTACAAAAACAGTTTTCGCAATCTGGATTTTGTGCTTTACACAATGCTCTACCGTGATCAATAATCCAGTGATGAAAATCAATCCAGTATCTTTCTGGTATTTTTTCTGTTAATTCTTTTTCCGTAAGTTTAACATTTTTGCCAGAACTTAAGCCAAGCCGAGCAGATACTCTAAAAACATGTGTGTCAACAGGAAAAGCTGCTTTTGAAAATGCATTTGCAAGTACTACATTGGCTGTTTTTCTACCAACACCTGATAATTTAAGCAGTTCTTTTCTAGTCTTAGGTACCTGACCATTATATTCATCAAGCAGCAATTTGCTTGTTTGAATAATAAATTTCGATTTATTTCTGAATAGTCCGATACTATTAATCTTAGCTTCCAATTCTTTTCTGCTCAATTTTATAAAATCCTCTGGCTTATTATATTCTTTAAATAGTTCTGTAGTTACTTTATTTACCTGGATATCAGTTGTCTGTGCAGAAAGAATAGTTGCAACTAGAAGTTCAAAAGTTGTGGAAAAATCTAGTGAAGTCCCTGGTTCGGGATAATACTTTGAAAAAAGATTTATTAATTCTTCTATTTTTTCTCTATCTGTAGTTTTTATTTTAGTCAAGTTTAAATTACCTCCTAATACTAATAATAGTCTTAAATCAAAACTGGACTTGAAGTTATAAAAATGATAAAATTATTTAAGAGAAAAATCAAGTAATTAGTTTATAATTTTATAAATATTTAATATTTATATATAACTGGGGTGAAAACATGAAATATAATATTGGTATAGACATTGATGGTGTGCTCACAGATGAGGGAAATCAAGAAAAAAACATCTGGCTGCAAAAAATGAATGAATTATTTGATAGAAATATTAAACTAAAAGAATACACATATGATCTACGCAAAGCCTTTGGTCTTACTGATCAAGAATTAGATCATTTTTTAAAGATTAAACTTCCAGAAGTTTATGCAAATGTAGGGGCAGCTCCTGGTGCAAAGGAAACTCTAGAAGAACTGAGTCAGGCAGGCCATAAGCTAATTTTAATCACAGCAAGAAATGAAATGTTTAGAGACATAACTGAAAACTGGTTAGAGAAACACAAGATTCCTTACCATGAACTTCACCATGATGATGATAAGGCACCACTGGCAGTTGAAAAGGATATTGCTTTATTTATAGATGACAGAAAAGAAAATGCAGCTCAAATTGCAGCAGAAAATATACCTGTTATCCTTGTAAATAAATATCATAATCTTAATTTTGAAAGCAATAATAATATTTTAAAAGCTGATGACTGGAATGAAATTAAAAAGAATATTAAATTACTGCTCTCTAAAAATACTCCTGCCGGTAAATTCTTTTAATATTGAAGTATGTGGAACTTCTACATCAGGCATAGCTTTAAAGTTGCTCAGCATTTCTATAATTCTCTGTGCCTGATAATAATTTTTTTCTGTTTTATCTATTTTTTTGAGCAGAGGCTCAACATAATTTTTTAAAACTGATAATTCGTAAATTAAAGCAGAATTAAACATTGT